>JBBQGR010000146.1:0-6442 GCA_038323185.1 Phycisphaerales bacterium
ATCGAAACGCTGCTGCGCGAGATGGGCTCATCGATCCAGCCGCCCGATGTCGTTCGCGAGATCGCCGTCTACGCCGAACGCACCGACATCGCCGAAGAGCTCAAACGCCTCAGCGCGCACGTCGATCAGTTCCAGGAGCTCCTCGCGGCCAAGGACGGCAAGCCCATCGGCCGCACGCTCGACTTCCTCGCACAAGAAATGCTGCGCGAGGCCAACACCATCGCAAGCAAAAGCCCCGACGCCGCCATCGCGCGAGCAACGGTCGAGATCAAGGGCGCCATCGACCGCATCAAGGAGCAGGTGCAGAACCTTGAGTAGTGGTCGAATGGTGCAATGACAAAGACACACTCGCTTCGCTGATCGGTTTCGAGCTGCGTTCACCCTGCGAAGTCTTGGGTACCACGCCGCTCTGCGGCGTGTTTCTTCAAGCCCAAAGGCCTCAATTGCCTCGCGCACCACGCCGCTCCACAGCGAGTCTCTTCCAGGCCGAAGGCCTCATCGCTCGAAGCCGGGCGGTGAAGAAGCGAGCGGAGCGACGACACGCCCGGACGCGGCGCCGCATCCTCCATCACGATCCTTTGCCTTCGCAGCCCGACGGGCTGCTCGTCAATCAACCCCGCATCGAGAACCTGCGCGTAACCGCAATGAAAAAGCCCCGGAACACTCTGTTCCAGGGCCTTCGTAATGCTTGCTTCTTCTACTCACACGCCCAAGATCGACATCGCCTTCTTCGCGATGTCCGCCGCCGTGAGCCCGCACATCGCGAGGGCCTCATCGGGCGTTCGTGTGCTCTTGGGAATCCGTGTCACGTGCATCTGCGTGAGCTTGAAGCCGTCGCCGGATTCCATCAGCGCGTCCGCGATGGCCGAGCCGATGCCGCCGCCAAAGTTGTCCTCGACCGACAGCACGTTGCCGTTGTTCTGCTGCACGATATCCAGGAAGGCCTCGGTATCAAAGGGCAGTGAGTACAGATCAACGAGTGTCGCGCTGATGCCAGCCTTGTCCAGCAGCTCCATCGCCTTGTTGGCCTCATGCACCATGTAACCCGCCGCGGCGATCACAAGGTCGCGCCCTTCGTTGAGCACCTCGAACCCGCCGAGGTTGAAGACCACGTCCTCGCCGTAGAGGAACTCGACCTCGGGCCGGATCGTCCGCATGTAGCAGACGCCCTCGTACTCGGCCATGACCTGCGTGAGCTGGTACGCCGCGTGGGCGTCCGCGGGCTGAAGCACATAACACCCCGGATTGCCGCGGTGGTCCTTCATCGTCGTGAAGGAGCGGAACCACGCGACGTCCGGCAGCGCCATCTGGCTCGGTCCATCAGACGCGAGCGTGATGCCCGCGTGGCTGCCGACGATCTTGAGGTTGGCCCCGGAGTAGATGGCCATCTCGATCTGGTCGTACGCGCGGGTGATGAACTTCGCGAAGCTGCTGATGAAGGGGATCTTGCCGCCAGCCGAGAGGCCAACGCCAAGCGACGCGAGGTGCTGCTCGCTGATCTTGCACTCAAAGAAGCGCGAGGCCAGCGCCGAGTCCTTGCGAAAGGTCTCTGAAAACGTGCTGTTGGAGACATCGGCATCGGCAACGACGACGCGCTCGTTGACGTGGCCCATCGCGCGGAGCGCGATGCCGTACGCGCGGCGCGTGGCCATGCTGCCGCTCTGAAGAAGCGACTCCATGTCGTTGGCCTTCATGTACGCCGAGAGGCTGGGCACCTCGCCCGGCTGCGGGATCTCGCGGATGTTCTCGCTCGGCGGCTGGATCTCAAAGGAGTCGGTCGTCGCCAGGCTCGTTGTCAGCTCCATCCGCTTCTGCTCGAGCTCGCCAACGGCGCGCTTGAGCTGGTCGCCCGTCGGCGGCTTTCCATGCCAGCCGCCGCCCTGCAGCGATGGGCTTCCCCATCCCTTCACGGTCTTGGCGACCACCGCCATCGGCTTGCCGCCCTTGCCGCCCTCGATGAAGGCATCGAACGCGGCCTTGATCTGCGCGGGCGCGTGACCGTCGATGATCTTGACATCAAAGCCGGTGGCCTCGAGCTTCGCCGCGAGCACATCGGGCGACTGCTGCGGGCTCACGCGATCGGCCTGGCCATACTCGTTGCAGTTGAAGATCGGCAGCACGTGCTTGCCCAGCTTGCGATCAACGAGATAGTCGAGTGCCTCGGCGACCTGGCCCTCGCGCGCCTCACCATCACCGATGATGCAGTAGATTCGCTTGTCGTAGCCGTCCAATCGCGCGGCCTCGGCGATGCCGCAGGCAATCGAGAGGCCCTGGCCAAGCGATCCCGTCGCGGCATCGAAGAAGGGGAATCCTTCCATCGGGTTCGGATGCCCATCCAGCTCGCTCTTGCTCGCGCGAAGCTGGCGAAGGTCCTCGACCGTCAGCTTGCGACGGTTCTCGCGATCCTTGCCAAACGCCACACCAAGCTTCGCGCACGCCGCGTACACCGCGGGGACCGCGTGTCCCTCGCTCAGCACAAGGCGGTCGGCGGTTGGATAATCGGGGAAGTCGGGGCTCCAGCGCATGGAGGAATAGAGGAGCACCGTCACGATGTGAGCGATGGAGGCGGCGCTGGTGGGATGCCCGCTTCCTGCCGCGGCGCACATCTCCAGTGAGAGCTTGTCAATCTCGATGGCCTGAGCGTGGACTGCTGCTTCGTACGACATTCGGTACCCGCCTTTCTGCACGCCGGGAGCCTGTGCTCCGGCGGCCAAAGTCAACCTGTCCAATCATGTCCAATCATGTCCAAACATACCGCCGCCGACCGGGTTCACCGGAGCGGTACAAGGACAGGCAAACCCACGCGACGAGCGGGTGGGACAGCGTGCCACAATCTACAGCCCGGAGTTCTGAGAACCCCGACCAACGCACGAACCAAACTCTTTCCCCCGAAACGACCGTCCCGGAGGTTTGGGAGTATGGCGGGGCCGAGGCCCTCTGGCAAGCGGGAGGGTTTAGCTTTGCAACAAAATGCGTGCCGAGAGAAACCTGTCGGCTTGTACGACCCGCGTGAGAATCGGTCGACCCGCGCCGGTACGGACCAGCGCGCGTGCCGGACGCCGCGCGACACAACACCCCAGGCTTGTGCCGTAATAAGTCTGTTTGGTATGCTCGCGCGGTGATGAAGCTCATCCACACCCAAGTCAGACCATGATCACGCTGATTGATCTTTGGCTTCCGATCCTTCTCTCCGCCGCGATCGTCTTTGTTGCCAGCTCGATCATCTGGACCGCCACCCCGCTCCATAGAGGGGACTACACGCACCTCGGCGAGAGCGAGCTCGCGATCCTTTATGCCATCCGTTCCAGCGGCCTTGCGCCCGGCGTCTACTTCCTGCCCTGAGGCGAGAAGAACATGAAGAACCTCGCGTTCCAGGAACGGTTCAAGCGCAAACCCTGGGCGATGCTGCGGATCATGGGCTCGGCACCCAACATGGGCAAGAGCCTTGGCGTCTAGATGCTGCGCCTGTTGGTGGTCGGGATCATGGTAGCCTATGTCGTTTCCGACGCTGGCTTTGCGCGCGGAACCTCGTACTTCTTGGTCTTCCGCATGGCCGCCACCGCCGCGCTCCTGGCCTACGCGGGGTACGCCCTGCCGATGTCGATCTGGAACGGACAGCCGTGGCGGCAGATTCCCCTCCAGCTTTTCGACGGCGTGGTCTACGCCCTCCTGACGGTCGGCTGATTTGCGAGGTTTTGGCCCGCCACGACCGTGATGAAGTGATGCGGCGGGCCGTACCCGCGCGGCGGCCATCCGCGTGGACTTTTCGGCAAGTTGGTGATCGTCATGGACCTCGGCCCCTCGCGCCCCCATTGGCTGGTACACTGTCGGCGTTCCTGGCACCACGGAATGGGTGCCGGGTCTTGTGTTGAGTGATTCACCAGCCCGGCCGCCGCGGCTTGTTCTTAGAGATGGAGCGTTGCACGCATGAAGATCATTTGTGATCGCTCGGCCCTCCTCAGCGCCGTGAACCTGGTCTCGGGCGCGGTAGCGGCTCGCACGCCGCGGGTCCAGTTGCAGTGCATCCGCCTCACGGCCAGCAAGGTCGGCGGCGCGGGCGAGCTCACGCTCGCGGCGACCGACGCCGAGATCGCGATTCGGCTCTCGCTCACGCAGGTCGACGTGCAGACCACCGGCGACGTGCTGATCCCCGCGGATCGCCTTCGGGCCATCATCGCGGCCGAGGACAACGAGCCGACGCTCACACTCGAATCCGAGAACGACGCCCTGCACATCCGCGGCGCCGATGCGCACTTCAAGGTGCTGGGCTATCCAGCCGCTGAGTTCCCGCCGATCCCCGATTTCGCCAGTGTGGTCGCGGGGAGCGCGGCCCAGGCCAAGCCCAAGGCCGTGATGACGCACCCGGCCGGATCGCTCTCGCAGCTTGTGGCCCGCACGATCTTCGCGACCGCGCGCGAGAACAGCCGCTACGCGATCAACGGCGTGCTGCTCAAGCGCGATGGCAAGCGCCTTGAGATGGTGGCGACCGACGGCCGCCGCCTCGCGCTGGCGCGTGCCAACCTCACGGGCCAGGACAAGGACGCGAAGGCGGTGCAGTGCATCGTCCCGACCAAGGCGCTCGCGATGCTGCAGAAGCTGATCAACGAGCACGAGGAAGCGGTGCAGATCGCCATCACCGACACGCAGATCTACTTCAGCTTCGGCACCGCCGCGAGCCCGGGGCGTGCGCTCTTGGCGAGCAACCTCGTCGAGGGCAACTTCCCTCCGTACGAGGACGTGATCCCCAAGGACGCCGACAAGAAGGTGACCTTTGATCGCGACGTTGTTTCCTCCGCAGTGCGCCGCGCCGCGCTGCTGACCAACGAGGACTCGCGCGGCGTGCGCCTCTCGTTCACGAGCAAGACCAAGCAGCTCAAGCTCTCCAGCCGCGCACCGGAGATGGGCGAGGCCACCGTGGACGTGACGCTCGCGGGCTACGACGGCGAGGACCTTGAGATCGGCTTCAACCCGCAGTTCATCACCGATGCGCTGAAGGTCGTGGCCGAGCCCGAGGTCATCATGGAGCTCAAGGCCAGCAACAAGCCGGGCCTCATCAAGGCGGGCAACGACTTCCTGTACGTGGTGATGCCGGTGAACCTGTCGTAGAGATGGGGCCGCTTGAGAACTGAGATTCGAGCGAAACGAAGCCGCAAGGCCCGGGGCGCACGGCAAAGCTCTCGCCGGTAAGCGCTCGCGTTTGCCCATGCTTGTCTCTGCGATGGGTGCCATCTGCGTTGCTCCCTCCCCGGATCGTGACGTTCTATCTTTGCGTTTGGTGCTTTGTGCTGGCTTTGCCTCCTAGCCTGCTGCATGAGCGCCAACGAAGCCCTCGCCGTACTTCTTGAAGACATGCAGGCCATGATGGAGCTGCTTGGTGAGGACTCGTTTCGCGCCAGCGCGCACGGGCGCGCGGCTCGCACGATGCGCGATCTTCCCGCCGACGTCATGTCGATGGAAAGGGCCGCGCTTCTTGCCATCGATGGGATCGGGCCCAAGCTGGCGGACAAGATGATGGAGTTTGTGGCGGGCGGACGCATCGCCGAGCACGCGGCGCTCGCGGCACAAGTGCCGCCGGGCCTGCTCACGCTGCTTGGTGTGTCGGGCCTTGGGCCCAAGACGATCCGCGCGATGTGGCAGACGCTCTTGATCGTTGACATTCCATCGCTGGAGCGCGCGATCGCGGACGGGACGCTGCTCACGCTGCCTCGCATGGGGCAGAAGGCCGTCGACAAGATCCGAGCGTCGCTCGCGGTCGTGAAAGCGGGGACGGACCGGCTGCCGCTGGGGCGCGCGTGGGTGGTTGCGGAGTCGATCGCCGCGCGGCTGCGCGCGATGCCGGGCGTGGCGCGTGTGGAGCCCGCGGGCTCGCTTCGGCGCGGCAAGGAAACGGTGGGCGACATCGACATCCTCGTCGCGATGAAGCCGGGGCACGAGGCTGGTTCTGCGGCGATCGGTGAGGCCTTTCGAGCCGATGCGAATGTGGTCGCGGTCCTCGCGGCGGGCGACACCAAGAGCAGCGTGCGTGTCTCGCTCGCGTACGATCTGGGTCGCTGGAAGAATGCGAAGGAACTCGAGCCGCTCCCGAAGGACGAGGGCGTTGAGCCGCCTGCCGCGGCGCCCGTTGGCCGCTCGATCCAGGTTGATCTGCGCGTGCTGCCCGCGTCGGTCTTCGGAGCTGCACTGATGTACTTCACGGGCTCGAAGGAGCACAACATCCGCCTGCGTGAGCGGGCGTTGTCGATGGGCATGACGCTGAATGAGTGGGGCCTGTTCCCGGAGGACACGTCGACGAAAGTGTCTCCGCAGGATCGTGGCGTTGCGGCGGTGGCGAGCGCGACCGAGGAGGACGTGTACGCGAAGCTCAATTGCGCGTGGATTCCGCCCGAGGCGCGCGAGGATCATGGCGAACTCGACGCGGGGCCGATGGATCTCGTGACGATCA
>JBBQGR010000147.1:0-6395 GCA_038323185.1 Phycisphaerales bacterium
GCTGGAACGGCACGGCCTGGTTCCCTCTCGGCTCGGGAGTCAGTGGCACGGCCCGCGCCCTTTCGACCCTACCCGGCGGCGACCTCATCGCGGGCGGCTTCTTCACGACCGCCGGCGGCACGGCCGTCAACAACATTGCCCGCTGGAACGGCGCGGCCTGGGCCTCCCTCGGCTCTGGAGTGAACAGCACCGTCATCACGCTCACGGTCCTTCCGAGCGGCGACCTCGTCGCTGGCGGGCAGTTCACCACTGTCAGCGGCGTCCCAGTGAACAGAGTTGCTCGCTGGAACGGAGCGGCCTGGTTCTCCCTCGGCAACGGGCTCGACGGTGCGGTCAACGCCCTCTCGACCACTCCCAGCGGCGACGTGATCGCGGGCGGCTTCTTCACCACCGCGAGTGGTGTCACCGTCAACAGAATCGCACGCTGGAACGGCTCGGCCTGGGCCGCCATCGGCACAGGAACCAACGGCCGCGTCCGCGCCGTCACGACCTTGCCAAATGGCGACGTGATCGCGGGCGGCTCTTTCATCACCGCTGGCGGCGTCACCGTGAACAGAATCGCGCGCTGGAGCGGGACGACCTGGTCTCTCTTGGGCGTGGGGATGGACGGCGTCGTCAACACACTCGCAGCCCTACCCAGCGGCGACCTCTTCGCCGCTGGCGAGTTCACCACAGCTGGCGGCGTGCCCGCGACCAGAATTGCTCGCTGGAATGGCGCTGCCTGGTCCGCACTCGGATCAGGGCTGGACGGTGAGGTCCGCGCTCTTGCAACCCTCCCGAGCGGCGACATCATTGTCGGCGGCGAGTTCACAAACGCCGGTGGGATCGCCGCGAGCTTTGTCGCGCGATGGGACGGCTCGGCGTGGTCTCCACTCGGAGGCGGCATGGACGGACGCGTGCTCGCACTCGCATCGCTTCCGAGCGGCGATGTCGTCGCCGGCGGCGAGTTCACCACCGCAGGCGGGTTGCTCGTGAACTTTATCGCTCGCTGGGACGGCTCGGCGTGGTCTCCACTTGGCACGGGAATGGATGGCGGCACTCCGACGCGCATCACGGCGCTTGCAACGCTTGCGAACGGTGATCTCATCGCTGGCGGCACCTTCACCAGCGCGGGCGGTGTGCCCGCGAGCTCAATCGCTGTGTGGACCGGGTCGTCCTGGTCTGCGCTCGGCACGGGGGTCAACAACCTCGTGCGCGCGATGACAGTCCTTCCGAGCGGCGACCTCATCGCTGGCGGAGACTTCACCGCCGCGGGCGGGGTCAACGTGGGCAGGATCGCCCGATGGAACGGCTCGGTCTGGTCCGCACTGGGCACAGGAATGAACGGCAACGTCCGAGCCCTCACGATCCGCGTTGATGGCGAGCTTTGGGCCGGAGGCGACTTCACCGCCACGGGCGGCGTCACCGCAAACAAAATCGCCCGATGGAGTGGTTCGGCGTGGTCCGCACTCAGCACCGGGATGAGCGGCAGCACACCCGCGCCACTGGTCGCCTCCCTCACGACCCTTCCCAGCGGCGACATCATCGCTAGCGGAGACTTCGCCACTTCCGGCACGATCCTTGCCCCCTTCATCGCACGCTACAACTTCGGCGCGCCAGCACCGACGATCAGCACCCAGCCCGCGCCTCAGGCCACGTGCCCCGCAGGAGCGGCCTCCTTCACCGTCGCGGCGTCCGGCACCGCCCCTCTTACCTACAGGTGGCGAAAGAACAGCGTCCAGATCAACACCACCACCAACCCCAGCGCCGCAACGCCAACGCTCGAGCTCTCGAACGTCGCGGCGGCCGACGGCGGCCCTTATGACTGCGTCGTCGGCAGCGCGTGCGGCAGCGTCACCAGCGCCGCCGCCGCCCTCACTGTCCTGACGATCGCCGATCCTCCCTGCAACCCCTGCAATTACGACTTCAACCAGGACGAGAACGTCGACCTGACCGATGTGACTCAGATAGCCCAGGTCTTCGTCGGCCTCCTGAGCCCGGAGCCCAACTGGCTCAGCGGCGACGTCAACAGAGACGAGAACGTCGACCTGGCCGACGCGCAAAATCTCGCCGTCTACGTCGTGACGGGAACGTGCCCGGTCTAAGCGTGAGAGCGGATCGTTCGAGGTCCTTCATCGCGCCCGAGGCCCACGGCGCGCGATCTCTTTCAGCCGGAGGGCCATCACGCATCGCGCCACTCAAGTAGCCCGCGCGAAAATCCAGGTGCGTTGCAACGCCACTCGCGATTCGCACGCATCTGGCCGCGAAGCGGCCGGGGTCGATAGCCGGGCGGTCGCGGCGATACCCGGCTATTCACCAAGATGGCTTCGCCGTCTGGACAGTGGCGTGCCGGGCGCCGCAGCGTGCCGCCCTTCGCTCCGCTTGGGGCTACCCCATCATTCCTTCTTTACCATCGCCTCGCCCGAGATTAGCTGGCGATTCATGTCAGTGGTCGCGAACGCGCGCGCCGTGTGGCTCGATGATCCACAACTCCCCGGCCAGTGGCTCGCGCGCACAGAGGTACACGAGAGTGGCGATCGCGCGGCAGATGCCATGAATCGACTGCTCTGGAAGCCTGATGGCCACCAGACCCGCGTGCTGCGCGAGCGGGAACACGAGAAAGTTTGCAAAGTCGAGATCAAGCGTCACAAGTGCTCGGCCCTCGGCTTCACAGACTCGAGAGACCTCTGCGTCGGACGCACCACCAAGCGATTGGTCGAGACTCGTAGCGGCATCGTGCCCGTGACTCTTCTGGAGAACTGCCGCGTCCTCCGGAAGGTTCTCGTCTAACTTGAACACGGTCATGCCGCGCGAGGAAGACCATTAACCAGACGCTCGCGTGCGAGCACCGCCGCATACGCCATGCTCGCACGAACATCCACGAGCGTGATCGATGGGTCGCAGCGCATGATCTCTTCAGGGCACAAACCTGCCGCAAGGTTACCGAGCCCGACCGAAGCCATGACTCGCGTGCCTTGAACGCACACCTTCCCGTGACAGACAGCAAGATCGGCCTTAAGGCGGTCTCGCCAGTTCATGTCCGAATGTATGAGGCCCCAGAACGCGAGTGTTTCTCCCCCATCCCCACACCTTCACCCGATCCCCGCTTACTATCCCCCATGACGATGCCCGCACCCGCCGCGCCGGACCCAACCACCTCCACCTTTGACCACGCGCGCCAGATCTCGCCGCGCCGCAAGAGCACCAAGGCCACCGATGTCAACGGCCTGGTGATGGAGCAGCTCGCGCACTTTGGCATCGACCCAAAGAGCGAGTACGGCGCCCATCTCGCGAGCCTCACGCGGCATCTCTATGAGGGCCACGCCGACCTCAACCACATGTGGCACAGCGGCGTCCGCGAGCTGCAGAACATGGCCCGCCAGGATCGCATCGAGCGATTCGCGGCCCAGAAGTTCCTCTGCTTTCAGCTCGCCAAGATGCTCGACACGCTCCAGCACGGCTTTCGCGCCAACTACCAGAGCATCGTCACCGGCACCAGCCAGCGCTTACCCAAAGGGCCCTACCCGATCTTCGACAACGTGACGGCGATCTTCGCCGCCAAGCCCGTCATCACGCGCACCGCCACGTACATCTACGCCTGCGCCGAGTGGGTCTCCGACGCCTTTGAGGGCAAGGAGCTCATGCTCGAGGTCTATTCGCGCCTGCTCAACCCTACCAACGTCAGCCTCGCCAACCACATCGTGGACGTCGAGGCCGGCCCATACTCGGGCGAGTACTTCGCCTGGAACTTCAACAGCGGCATGGCCGCCGTCGATGCCGTCCTCAGCCACCTCGTCGGCTACCAGGACATCATCCTGACCTCTCGCAACGTCTACGGCGGCGTCTACCAGCTCATGCACGACTGGTACGCCAAGAAGAGCAACCTCGACGTCAGCGTCAACTTCTTCGACGGCTTCACCGAGGCCGACTTCATCGCCGCCCTCGACAAGGTCACGCGCGAGAACGCCGACCGCATCCGCCAGGGCCGCCAGATCTATGTCTACATCGAGAGCCCCTGCAACCCGCACGGCTACTGCCTCGATGTTCCCGCCATCACCAAGGCCGCGCACGCGCGAGGCCTCACGGTGATCTGCGATTCCACGGTCGGCACGCCCTTCCTCCATCGCCCCCTCCAGAAGAAGGACCCGATGGAGCGCCCCGACTTCATCATCCACAGCTACACCAAGGACCTCTCCGGCCACGGATCCACCACCGCCGGCGTCGTCATCGGGCGCAACGAGCGCATGTTCATGGGCAAGCACGACAGCGTCGTGGGCACAGCCCCCGATGGCAGCAAGCGCATGTACACCGGCGCCGAGACGCTCTTCTGGAACGTCTATTACATCAAGGGCGCGTTCCTCGACAGCGACAAGGCCTACGAGGTCATCAACGGCATGCACACGCTCGAGCTGCGCATGCTCCACAAGGTCGTGAACACGCTCACCTTCGCCGAGTTCCTGCAGTCGCACCCCGACATCAACGTCAAGTGCGCCGCGGCGCCCGGCAACGAGAACGCCGCAATCCGCGAGAAGGTCATGTTCCTGGGATTCCCCGCCCCGCTCTTCACCTTCGACTTCGAGGGCAAGTCCTCCAGCGGCGCCAAACGCCCCAACATCTCACGCGAGAGCTTCACGCGATTCTTCGACTGCCTCGACCCGATCTTCGGCCACCAGGTCAGCCTCGGCCAGCCCAACACCGTCGTCCTCTGCCCCGCCATCACGAGCCACAGCGAGATGAGCGAGGAGGCCCTGCGTGCCGCGGGCATCATGCCCACCACCGTCCGCGTCGCGGTTGGCGCCGAGGACCCGCGCACGCTGATGGTTCATCTCATCAAGGCCGCGGAGAGCACGCTCGACGCCGACGTCCCAGGCTTCAGCAAGAAGTTCCTGAGCCCCGACGAGTGCGACGCGATCTACCGCAAGCACTACAAGGCCGTACACGAGAAGTACCTGGACGCCCAGCCAAAGATGGCGGAGTTGCTGAGGTAGGAAAGAAGAAAAGAAGAAAAGAAGGGCTGAAGAACCTTTGGCAGCAGCGATCTCACTTGATCGGGCGATCGCGCCGACTAGAAGGTACCTTTGCCGCTGCATGCGTCGGTAATCCCGGCCCAAGTGCTCAACAGAACCCTTTTGCTCGGGGTCTGCTTCGTCGTGTGCGTGGTCGTGAACTGACACGTTCTTCCGATGCTCCGCCGTCGTCGTTGGCGCTCCCGCGCCCGCCGCGGCCTTTGCATCCACTGCATCCACACCCTCGATGGCGTTGACTCCAACCAATGTTCCAAGTGCGGTAAAGACGGACGCATGACCTCACCTCAGAATCGCGAAGCCGCGTACGACTCGTTCCTACGTCGCTTTCGGCGTCGCTGAGAACCGCCGCCCCACGCGATCTTCTCATCTCCTCGCAAACTCCGTCCCGGGTAGCCCGGCCCCGGCTCCATGCCCGACCTGCTCACGCGCGGCCGCGAACGCAAGCTCGCCATCTACCCCTGGACCTTCCGAGGCGACCCACGGGCGCACCGCAGGTTCATCCAAGTTCACAAGGTCGATGGAATCTTCACCGATACGCCAGAAGAGGGAAGGCACTAGGAACTGGGCACTAGGGAAAGAAAGAAGGCCCACGCTCTCGCGCAGGCCTCGTGCAACTGTCTTCGCGTTCCCTAGTTCCCGATGCCAAGTGCCAAGTGCCTGTTACTTCTTCGCAACCAACATCAGCACGCCGCCAATGACAAGGCCGACGATGCCTAGAACAGCACCGAGCCACCAGAAGGCCGCGAGCGAGGCGAGCAGGCCGCCGCCAGCGGTGCTGGTCATCGCGATCACGAGCACGAAGAGCGTGAAGAGAAGCGCGAGCGAGACGCCGATGTTGGCGCCCACCAGCAGCATCGACCACTTGTTGTCGACGACCTCTGTGTAGGCCATCGCCATCGCGGGTGAGGAGGCCTCCGCCGCGGACATGTCAACGCCGCCAGCGGTCTCAAAGAGGCCCGAGGGAGAGCCGATGGCCTCGGTGCCCATCGCAGTCTCGGCAACGGTGCCGCCACCGACGGTCTCGCCGCCGTAGACGTCCTCCATCAGCCCTGCGCCCAGCGAGGTATCGTCGGCTTCCTTGGTCAGATCAAGCAGGCCGCCCGAGCCGCTCTTCTCGCCCGGGTCCATCAGCGAGCCCGGCGCGGCGGAGATACGAGTCACGGCGTTCGAATCGGCGTCGTCGGTCGAGTCCGCATCGACGAGGCTGATGCCCGTCCCCTCGTTGGGGCGATCAAGGTTCATCGATGTGCCGCTGCTCGCGGGCGTCAGAGGCTCAAGCTCGCCCGAGTCCGCGGCGAGCGGGATGATGTCGTCCTCACCGCCGCCGGAGCTGGCGAGCAGATCGACCTGCTGGCGCGAGAAGAGGAGCTTGTCGCCGTCGCGGAAGAC
>JBBQGR010000148.1:0-6342 GCA_038323185.1 Phycisphaerales bacterium
ATGCCCACCAGCAGGCTCCCGTTCACGTCGCGAGAAGGCTCCACAGTCAGCATCGCACGCCCAAACTCGCGGTGGTCCGCACGATCAACGCGCCCGCCCAGAAGATGCGCCGCAAGCTGCATCCCGTAGCAGATTCCCAGCACCGGCACGCCAAGATCAAAGATCCCCGGATCGCAAGTGGGTGCACCATCGTCATAGACGCTCGAAGGCCCGCCCGAAAGGATGATCCCCTTGAGATTCATCTTCGCCAACTCCGCAGGCGTGATCTTCGGCGAGACCAGCACCGAGTAGACGCCCGCCTCGCGCACGCGCCGCGCAATCAGCTGCGCCGTCTGCGAACCAAAGTCCAGGATCGGCACGACCTCCGCCGCGAGTCCCCCCGCGGCGCTTGGCACGCCGCCGCCATCGGTCTGGCCCGGCGTCGGGTGTCGTTCCATGCTTCCAGCCATGCCCGTGATCCCACCGATGCTCGACATGCCCGCGTCCTTCCGTTGGCCCCGGTCCGGGGAAACGTGGAGCGTACGGCAAGTCAGCTTCGACAGTCGCCCAGCCGCCAGACGAACTCCACATTCCTCTGCCCCCGATGCCCGATACACTCGGATGATGGCACAAGCGAAGATTCGCCTAGCCAATTCCGCCGCCGCCCGTTCGCCCGGCTCACTCCCGGCAGCGCACCCGGGCTGCGGGCCGCTCGCCGCGCGATCCATCCCCCTGACCCCTTTCACCCGATCCATCCTCTTCTTGTCCACCGCAGCAATCTCGCTCGCGTCCGTCTCCTGCGGCCCCACAATCGTCCCATCCTTCGACTCGCCCGAGCCCGCCGCACGCAACTCCGCCATCGTTCGCGCCGGTGCGAACAACGACCAACGCTCCATCCCAGACCTCGTCCGCATGCTTGACAGCGACGATCCCACCACACGCCTGCTTGCCATCTCCGCACTTGACCGAATCACCGGCGAGCGCCTCGGCTACGACGCCACCGAAGATGAAGCCCGCCGCGAAGACTCGGTTCGTCGCTGGCGTTCGTACGCCAATGACTTCCGCCCGCGGGGCAGCGCCCCGCTTGATCCCGAAGCGGTCAGGGCCCGCCCGTCAGGAGAGGAGCCATGAACAATCCATCCACCGGGCCGGTGCCCCGCTCCACGGTGCCGATGACCTTCCATCCCGGCGAAGAGCCGCCCCATTTGTCCATCGAGGTCGCAAGCGACCCCAGCCTCCTCTGCGGCCTGCGCGAGCTCGTCAACCGCCTCGCCCGCAACATCGGCTTCTCCGAAGTCCAGTCCTCCCAAGTCGCTCTCGCCGTTGATGAGGCACTCGCCAACGTCATCCGCCACGGCTACGACAACCGCCCCGATGCACGCATCTGGCTCAGCATCTGGACCCTCGCTCCAAACGAGCACGGCCCGGGCCTGCGCCTCATCATCGAAGACCAGGCCCGCCAGGTCGATCCCGCCACAATCAAGAGCCGCGAACTCGACGACATCCGGCCCGGTGGCCTCGGCGTTCACATCATCCGCGAAGTCATGGACGAAACGCGGTACGAGAAGCGCTCGGGCACCGGAATGCGCCTCACGCTCGAGAAACGCACCAGCACTCCCGGAAAGGCATCGCGTCCCGGCGTGGCGTGTTTACTATCGACGCCTTCATCGACCTCGCCGCCCAATCCTTCAGCCGACTCTTCATGCGGCCCGTCATCAGAAACCCAGACCCCTACCTCCGAACCAGGCAAGGACCATGCATGACCGAACGCCCCGTCCTCAAGGTTGAAACCTCCACCCGCGACGGCGGCGCCATCGTTGTCCGCCCTCAGGGCGACATCGGCTATCACGAAGCGCCCGCCTTCCGCGCCGCAATCCGCGAGGCCTACGACAAGAAGCCAACGATGCTGATCGCCGATCTCTCCGGCGTTGCATACATGGCAACACCAGGCCTCGCCACCCTCGTCGAAGCACTCCAGATCGCCAAGAAGACAAGCGTCCGCCTCGTCCTCTGCGGCATGAACGAACGCGTCCGCGCAATCTTCGAGATCGCCCGCCTCCACACCGTCTTCACCATCGTGAACACCGTCGAGGACGTCGCGGCCAAGTAATCCTCGCACGCTTCGATCAAGCCAGCACTCATCCCCCGTATCCGCGCACTCCGCTCACCTCACGCGTGTCAAACGAGCAAGCCAACCCCGGCACCACCGAGCTACCCGCGACCCCCCTCGCGGCCCGGTTGCTGCGCCCGCTCGACATCGTCGGCGGCGGCCTGCTCGATCTTCTCGAGCACATCGGCTCGGCCTTCTGGCTCCTCTTCGCGACCATCGGATGGGTCATTAAGTCGTTCACACACAAGCGAGTCCGAGTCGGCCGCGCCGCGATCATCTCACAGATGGTCCGCATTGGCGTCCGCTCGGTCTTCATCGTCTCGCTCGTCTCCGGCTGCGTTGGCCTCATCCTCGCATTCCAGTTGTCGCCGCCGCTGGAGCAGTTCGGACAGAAAGAGCTCGTCGCCAACATCATCTCCGTCGCCGTTCTGCGGGAGCTCGGCCCGCTGATCGGCGCCATCGTCCTCACCGGCTTCGCCGGCGCTTCCATCGCCGCCGAACTCGGCACCATGGTCGTCTCTGAAGAAGTTGAAGCCCTCGAAGCCAGCGCGCTCGACCCCATCCGCTTCCTCGTCGTCCCGCGCGTCATCGCCTCCATCATCAGCATGACGATCCTGGCCATCATCGCCTCCGTCGTGTCGATCGCCGCAGCCCTCTTCATCTCCGTCACCGTCCTCCAGATCCCCTACTCAACCTACCTGAATAACACGCTTGAACAGGCCAAGCTCGTGGACTTCGGCACCGGCGTCGCAAAGGGCGCGATCTTCGGCCTCCTGATCGGTGTCATCGCCTGCATCAACGGCCTCCGCGTCACCGGCGGCGCGGCGGGCGTCGGCAAGGCCACCACCAGCACCGTCGTCCAGTGCGTTGTCGCTATCGTCATCGCCGACCTAGCCTTCACCGCAGTCTTCTTCGCGCTGAAGCTCACGTAACCCAAGCAGCACCGGCCTGTGCAGCACCGGCCGATGTAGCACCGGCCTCTCGGCAGTTGTCTTTCCACACTTCTTCCTTCTCCCCTTCCCCCTCCCCGCCCTCCCCCAAACTCCAACGCGCCTCCACCCCTCTACCATCCGCGTTCATGCCAAGAACGCAACCCACCTCGTCCCCCCGCGCCTCCGCCACACGCAAGCCATTCCGCGTGCTGCTCGTGGTCTCTCGCTACAACGCCACCGTCATGGATCGCCTGCAGGAAGGCGCCATCAAGACCTTCGCCGCCTCCGCGACGACCCTTGACGAGCTCGAGATCGTCCCCGCGCCCGGCGCCTTCGAGATTCCCGCCCTCGCCCTCGCTGGCGCACGCAGCGGCCGCTTCGATGGCGTCGTCGCCCTCGGCTGCATCATCAAGGGCGACACGATCCATGATCGCGTCCTCGCCGACGCCGTGACGCAGGCCCTCGTGCAGGTCACCCTCCTCACCGGCATCCCCGTTACGCTCGGCGTCCTCACCGTCAACACTCCAAAGCAAGCCCTCGATCGCGCGGGCGGCAAGCTCGGAAACGGACCCAACAACAAGGGCTCGGAGGCCATGTCCGCGCTCCTCGACACCTTCAACTCGCTCCGCCTGATCGAACATCCGGGCGCACAGATCCCGCCGACCTCCAAGCGTCCCGACAAGCTCGCCGCCTCCACTCGGAGCCGCGCATGACCAGCCACGCGATGGACCCGGTCCGCGCCCTTGCCTTCGATCATCTCTACGCACTCGGCGCCGACGCAGGCTCCGCGCGTCTCGCGGCGGAACAGCTCGACACGCTCTCGCCCGAGGCCCGTACCCGCGCCCTCAACATCGCTGGCCGCCGCCTTGCCTTCCAGCTCCTCTATGAGCTCGAGCAGGCCAAGACCCACGACGCACGCGCCGCCGCCAAGGTCGCCATCGCGCGCGTCCCCGACCTCGGCCCCATCGCCGCCGAGCACATCATCGACCTCGCAATCGGCGCGTACGACGCGCGTGCCGCGGCCGACGCCGAGTTCACGGCCCTCGCGCCCGAATGGCCCGCGTACCGCCAGCCCGCCGTCGATCGCGCGATCCTCCGTCTCGCGCATCACGAGCTGACGCTCGGCCGCACGCCCGGGAAGCTTGCCCTCTCCGAGGCCATCGAGCTCGCCCGCCACTTCAGCACCGACAAGAGCCCCGCCTTCGTCAACGGCCTGCTCGACAAGGTCTATCGCAGGATCCATCCGGAGGGCTGAGCCTTGGGTCTTTTCCGATCGCTCGTAGACACATTCAAAAAGGGCCTCGAAAAGACCCGCACCGTCCTCGTCGACGGCGTCCAGGGCCTGCGCAATCTCCTCACCGGCCGACGCCTTGACGAGGCGCTCATCACCGAGATCGAGGCGCGCCTCCTCCAGGCCGACGTCGGAGTCAAGACCACACGCATCCTCATCGACGGCATCCGCGCCGACTTCCGCTCGGGCAAGATGGAGACCGGCGACCAGGCGCTCGACTACATCAAGCGCGAGATCAAGGCGATGTGGCCGCAGGTTGATCGCACGCTCCACCTCGCGCCTCGCGGCGAAGGACCCACCGTCATCCTTGTCACCGGCGTGAACGGCGCGGGCAAGACTACAAGCATCGCAAAGCTCTGCCGCCTGCTGCGTGATCAGAACCACACCGTCCTCCTCGGCGCGTGCGACACCTTCCGCGCGGGCGCGGTCGCGCAGCTTGAGGTCTGGGCCCAGCGCCTCGGCGTGCAGGTCGTCAAGGGTCAGCAGGGCGGCGATCCCGCGGCGGTCGCGTTCGACGCGTGCGCCGCCGCGAAGTCCCGAGGCATTGACATCCTCATCCTCGACACCGCCGGCCGCCTCCAGACGCAGGATCCGCTCATGCGACAGCTCGGCAAGATCCGAAACGTCGCCGCCAAGCAGGTCCCCGGCGCGCCGCACGAGGTCCTCCTCGTGCTCGACGCAACGGCGGGCCAGAATGCGCTCCGCCAGGCTGAAGAGTTCTCCAAGCACGCGGGCGTCAGTGGCATCTTCCTCACCAAGCTCGATGGCACCGCCAAGGGCGGCATCGTTGTCGCGATCCGCGAGGTTACCGACATCCCCGTCAAGTTCATCGGTACCGGCGAACGCCCCGAAGACGCCGCGCAGTTCGATCCAGACGCCTTCGTCGAGGCCATGTTCGAGACCGAGTGAGCAGCACCATCCCGTGACAAGCTCAATGACGATGCAGGTGCATCGCCGCGCCGCCGAGCCCGAGTTCCCTACCCTCGCCTGATGCCAAACCCGCCAATCGAATCCAGCGTGCCACTCGAGTCGGGCGGAACCAACGGCTACGCCTGGTCTCTGCTTCGCGCGGGAACGTTCAAGCTCGATGCGGGCTCGATGTTCGGCCTCATCCCGCGCGTTGTCTGGTCGCGCTCGATCCAGGTCGATGACCGCGGCCGCATGCAGGTGCAGCACAACTGCCTCCTCTTGCAGGCGCAAGGCCGTCGCTTCCTCAGTGAGTGCGGCACCGGCGACAAGCTCGACGAGAAGAGCCGCGACATCTTCGATCTCGAACGCCGCAGCATTACCGACGCGCTGAGCGAGGTGGGCGTTGCGCCCGAGTCCATCGACGCGGTCGTCACATCTCACCTGCACTTTGATCACGCGGGCGGGCTCACGCGCCTGTGCCGCGATGGCGAGACGCCCGACTGGATCGGCCCCGCCTCCGGCATGGCCAGCGCGCGCCCGAACCACGGCGTGAAGCGCACGTTTCCCAATGCAAAGCTCATTGCTCAGGCACGTGAGTGGGCCGATGCCATCGCGAATCGCTCGGTCATGACGCGGACGTACTTTGCCGATCATCTCGAACCGATGCGAGATCGACTCCTGCTCGTTGATTCAGCTCGGCCGTTCGTGATCGGCGCCACGCCCGGTCGCGACGAGATGCCCGCAATCACCCTCGAGCAACGCACCAGCGAGCCGCTCCCCGGTGTCAAGGTTTTCCTCACGCCCGGCCACACATGGGGACAGCAGGCCGTGATGTTCAACGACCGCGAGGGAAGGACGATCGTCTTCACGCCCGACGTTCTGCCCACCGCCGCCCACATCGGCGCGGCGTACAGCCTCGCTTACGACGTCGAGCCCTACACCAGCACCGTCACGCGGCACTGGTTCCTGACGGAGGCAGCGCGGCGAGACTGGATCCTCGTCCTCGATCACGAGCCAGCGAATCCCGTCTTCCGCGTCCGGGAGAATGGCAAGGGCTGGTTTGAGCTCGTGCCGCAGACGATCACGGGCGGCTGACCACAGCGCGGCGGGCGGCTCGCGCG
>JBBQGR010000149.1:0-6335 GCA_038323185.1 Phycisphaerales bacterium
AGCAGAGTCTTACCACCCAGATCCTCATCGAGCTTGGAGCGCAGCCCTCCTGACTGGGTGTACCTTTGCGAGGCTCCGGCTGCGGGAACAATCACGGCTACGCGCATCGCCATCTGAGGATCCTTAATGGGGCTTGTAGGAGAGATTAGCGAAGTCACAATCTGGTGGGATTTTGACAGGGTCCATTTGACACAGTGCATATCGCACGCGACAATACACCTTTCCCCGGAGAAGTTTTGGGTCAACCTGGAAAGATCCGGGTCTTCTAGCCTTCAAGCGTAACGGAAGTAAACACGTTGGCGGTCGTCTCGCGGGGGTCCCGCGAGGTTGCAGGAGCACCAGCCGCCAGCGATCAACAGGGGTGCATCAGTCTGCCGGGTGGACTGGATAGAACACAGAAGGAGACGGTTGTGAAGCAGCATTCGATGATGATTGGGTCGGGCACTTTGCTCGCGTTGAGCATGCTCGCCGGTTGTGCAAACAAGGGCACGAACCTGTCCGAGCCGGTCGGCTACACCGCAGTCCCCCGCACGAGCCCCGCGGCGCTCAGTGGCACGGGCATGGCGTCCCAGACCATGACCCGCACCGCTCCCGCCGCTGAGCCTCGCACGACGACGCCGGCTCCCGCCGCGCCGAGCGGCTCAGGCTCTGCCGTCTACTACCCACTGGGCGTCCAGCAGAACGCCGTTCTGCTTGTTGACCGCGCCTTCCCCAGCGAGGTCTCTCGCGGGCAGCAGTTCAGCTATGACATCAAGGTGACCAACGTCTCGGGCATCACCGTCGACGACGTCCTGATCGAGGAGTCGGCTCCGACCGGCTTCACGGTCGCCTCGACCAACCCTCAGGCCACCCAGCAGGGCGGCAACATGCTCTTCAACCTGGGCCGCATGAACCCCGGCGAGACCAAGACCATCCGCGTCACCGGCGCGGCCACCGGCGCCGCCGTCGCGGCCTGCGCGACCGTCAGCTACACCATCCCGGTGTGCATGAACATCGCCGTCGTCGAGCCCAAGCTCGCGATCACCAAGTCGGCCCCTGCCGAAGTGATCATCTGCGACAACATCCCGGTTACGATCGTCGTCACTAACAACGGCACGGGCATCGCTCGCAACGTTCGCGTTCGCGATCAGCTTCCCCCGAACCTGATGGCCGACAACAAGGCTGTCTTCGAGACCGCCGCGATGGACCTCCGGGCTGGCGAGAGTAAGACGTTCACGTTCGTTGCTCGCGCTTCGCAGACCGGCGTCTATCCGAACACGGCCGAGGCTGTTGCTGATGGCGGCCTGACCGCGACCAGCAACCAGACCTCGACTAAGGTCACGCAGCCCGTCCTCGCCGTCAAGTGCGATGTCGGCCAGACCATCCGCATTGGCCAGAACGCCACCTTCAAGTTCACCGTCACCAACAGCGGCGACAGCGCCTGCAACGAGACGACGCTCGTCGCCAACCTCGGCGGCGCTCGTCTGATCTCGGCCGACAACAACGGCGCCGCCGCTGGAACTAACACTTCCTGGAACCTCGGCTCCATCCCGCCGGGCCAGTCGCGCACCGTCTCGGTCGTTGTCGCTGGCGCCACCGCGGGCAACATCCCCGTCTCGGCCACCGTCAACTGCGGCTGCGCCACCCCCGTCACGACGACCTGCCAGGTCAACGTGGTCGGCGTGCCCGACATCGGCACCCTCGTCACCGACGACGACGGCGTCGTCATGGTCGGCAACAACCACACCTACCGCGTTGAGGTTCTCAACCAGGGCCAGGTCAACCTGACCAACACCCGTATGATCGTCGCGATGCCACAGGGCATGACCTTCGTCTCGTCGGCCGACGGCCGCTTGGTTGCTGGTAACAAGGTCGAGTTCAACTTCGGCGTTGTTGCCTCTGGTGAGCGCAAGATATCCTCGTTCGTCGTCAAGTCTTCTGTCGCTGGCGAGCTCCTCGTCATCGGCGAGACGACCTGCGCCGAGCTGCGTACTCCGGTCCGCGATGACGAGCTCACGAACTTCGTGCAGTAAGTCGGTGCTGATCGGAATCGCTTCGTCGCGAGAGCACGTTCTGTCTCGCGATGATGGCTGAAACATCCAAAGCGGCAGGTCGAAGGGCCTGCCGCTTTTTTTCTAGCCCGCCCAAGTCCGTTCTTTGTCCGGTACGCCGTCCGCATCCACGCTCATCACGCGCGCCAAACCCGAGCCAAGAAGACTACGAGAAATTCGATGAACACAGAGCTGATCTGCGCCAAGCTTCTCAACGTGCTGACCCACAGCGTCGTCGCGTTCCAGGAAGCCGCGGCCCCGGCCGCGCCCGCCGTTGCCCCCGCCACCGCAGAGCCCGTGGTAGCCAAGGATCCGGCGAGCGTCGGGGAAGCACTTCAGCAGCAGGCTCAGCTTGCACAGAAGGGCTGGGACTGGGCCATCGATAAGGGCCCGGCCATCATCGCCGCCATCGTGCTGCTGATTGTCGGATGGATCATCTCGATCTGGGTCCGTCGCCTCACACGAGCCGCGGCGGAGCGGGCCAAGATTGATAGAACTCTTGCCAAGTTCTTCGGCAACATGGCCAAGTGGGCAATCCTGCTCTTCACCGTTGTCACATGCCTTGGCACGCTGGGCATCAACACCACCAGCGTCGCGGCGATCATCGGTGCCACGGGCTTGGCGATCGGACTGGCTCTCCAGGGCAACCTCGGAAACCTCGCCAGCGGTATCCTGCTGCTGATCTTCCGTCCCTTCAAGGTTGGTGACGCGGTGATCGTGGCCGGTCAGGTGGGCGTCATCGACGGCATCGATCTCTTCACGACCAATCTGGACACGGCCGACAATCGCCGAATCATCATCCCCAACAACGCGATTTTCAGCGGCGTGATCGAGAACCAGTCGCACCATCCCCGGCGCGCCATCACCATCATGGTACCAATCAACCCGACGATCTCGATCGAGAAGGCGCAGGCCGAGCTCCTCGCGGCGGCGCAGCGCGTCGTGAACGCGGGCGAGGGCGCCTTGAAGGACCCCGCACCGTCCGCTGGCCTCGCGGAGCTGACTGGGCCCGCCCTGCTCTACGGCGTGACGATCCACGCGAACACGGCCGACGTGGGTGTCGTTCGCCCGCGCCTGCTTCGTGAGATCAAAGAGACGCTCGACCGCGAAGCCCTCGCGCCACTGCCGCCGGGGCAGCTGGCGCGACAGGTCGTGTGATCAGGTACGATCTGTGTCGTGAACGGAGCCCGTAGCGTTGGTCTCGCGATCGCGATCGGCGTTGCGCTGATCGCGCCGGTCAAGGGTGCGGGTGAAGAACCAGTTGGTTCCAGCGAAGATCATGACGACCAGCCCGACTCCGGGGATGAGTCCCAGCAGCAGGACCACGAAGTAAATTCGTTGCCGATCTGTCAGCCGCAGCATGTAGAGCATGGCCTGCGCCGCGAGCCCAGCACCGATGATGCCGCCGATGGAGGCGTAGATCGGCCAGACGGTGTTGGCCGGTCCATGCCAGTACGTCGCGAGGGCGTCTCCGGAGACTCCGCCCACGCCCACTGCGAACATGATGAGAAACCATCCCACGATGCCCGTCAGGGTGCGTGCGACGGCCTCGACCCACGGGTTTGGATCGGGCCCAGCGGACCCACTGCCCTGTCGCCCGAGGAAGTTGAGGATGGCGGACCTTCGCACGCGCCTATCATCGTGTGAAGGGGACTCTTTGACAACTGGGGCCGAACTGGTTTCGACCGGTCATGTGACGCACGTGGTGGCGCGTCCAGGAGCATGCTGGCCTGGCTAAAAGCATGCAAAAAATTGATTGCTGAGCGTAACTTCGCTCTCGCGGCCTAAGTAGCCGCGCAATACCGCTCCAAAGTCTGCTAGGGGCGGGATTGAAAGACAGCAGGCTGGCGGAGATCCGTGATGCTCAGGGATCACCCCGCGAGAAAATACTGAGGATCGGGCCAAAGGGGAGAGTGCTGGTGCCCGCCCCGAGGCCGAGATTAAACCATCCAGATACACGCGTAGAGGCTACGTGCCGACTGTATCGGCACGAGGGTTCGATTCCCTCCGGCTCCATTTTCCAACTCAAGCGGCGCGGTTCACGCGCACGCGACAACAGGACACATTGCGCGCACTCTGCGCTGCTGAACGGCTCGGGGGAGAACTTTCTGAGACGAGATTTTGAAACGCTGCGCGGCGGTCGTGTTGCGCGGGTGTTCATCCCTTGAAGACGATCGCTGGCTCGAGGCGGATGACCTTACGGATGCTGATCATCGCGGAGGCCATGCAGATGACCAGGACCGCGGCACCGCTCGTCATGAGCAGCTGCCACGGGAGCCGGAAGGCCAGCGGGCTGTTGCGTGCGGCGCTGGTGCCCATGTAGCTGGCGACGCCCACGCCCAGGCCCCATCCGACCACTGCGACGAAGATGGCCTGCAGCAGGACCATCCACATGAGCATGGCGTTCGTGGTGCCCATCGCTTTGAGCGTGCCGAGGTATCGCAAGTTGTCGATGGTGAAGCTGAAGAACATGAAGCCGGTAATGACGGCACCGATGACAAACCCGAGCGCGACGGAGATGCCGAAGCTTATGGGGATGCCGGTGTTGTTCATGAAGTAGTTGACGGTCTTCCACTTGAACTCTTCGCGCGTGTACGCGGCCAGCCCGGAGACGCGCTCGATGCGGTCGCAGAGCGCCTGGATATCCTCGCCGGGCGTCGCGTTGACGAGGATGAACGACAGCAGCTTGCGCTCTCGCGGGACGAACGTGGTGGCGCGGCTGAAGGTCGTGTAGATCGTCGGATTGCTCTGGAAGCTCTGGGTGTTGCGAGAGATCCCAACTACCACCGCGCGACGGTCGTTGAGCTCGAGCTCGTCGCCAACCTTGACAGGGACTCGCGGCCCGCCGGGCATCGGGTTCGGCCGAGCCAGTCGGGTGGTGGCACCAACGAAGTCGACGATGACGCCGTCGGCCCGGCGCAGGTCCTCAACGCTCCCCTCCACCATCTCGGGCGGGCCGCCAGTGAGCGTGGCGTCTTCGAGGCCGATGAGAACGCAGTTCTGGAACGTGCCGTCGGAGAGTCGCGCTCGCGTCTGGCCCTTGTACAGCGGCGCAGCCCACGCGACACCCTCGATGCCGCGTACACGGTAGAGGTCGGTGGACGGAAGCGGCTTGACGTCGTCGATGAACTGGACCTTGGGATCCATGACCCAGATGTCGGGGTCGCCCATGTCGGTGAGGAGGGCGAATGTGCGGCTCATCAGCCCAACGAAGATCGCGCCCTGCCATGTGATGACGAACGAGGCGAGCGCCACGCCCATGAGGATGCCGAAGTATTTCGAGCGGTCGCCCAGGAGCATCTTGAGAGCGATGGTGAACACGCAAACCTCCGGCACGGCCCCGATCACACAAAGCTGGGTGCGACCGTTGCTTTGTGCGAGGGGAGCCGGATCGCAACTCTTCGAACGCCGATTCCAAAACGATGCGAAGCCCGGGCGTTCCGCCGGGCTTCTGCCAGTCCCTGACTGGGACTCGTCCATCTCGGAATTGAAGGCCAAAGCTCGCCGAAACAAAAAACCAAGGGAACGGTTGAGCGGAAAAACACGGGCGTCTGGAGTCGAACCAGAAACCTCCTGATCCGTAGTCAGGTGCTCTATCCAATTGAGCTACGCCCGCAAACGGAGGCCGGGGCCTCGCGGGGGGACGTTATGAGGCTTGTTCGCAATTGGCAAGGGCCCAGGTCAAGAACCGTTGCGAGGTTCTGGTCTGTGGGCGAGCCAGCGACAGCGTTGGCGCGGAAGTTTGTCGCGATTCCTGCTCGGCATCGGAGTTGATTCTTTGGCGCGGAAGGCCAAGAATGGAGGCCCGGCGGTGTGCCGCGGTTTGACCCTCGGTAGGAGCTTTTTCTCGCCATGGCCCATTCTCGTACTGCCAAGAAGCGTGTTCGTCAGAATGCATCGAGCCGCGCCCTGAACAAGTGGCGGCTTATTACGATGCGCGAGTCCATCCGCGACTTCAACAACTCGATCCTGCACGGCGACCTGCCCAAGGCAGCCGAGCAGCTCAAGAGCGCGATGCGCGTCATCGACCGCTCCGCGGCCAAGGGCGTGATTCACAAGAATCAGGCCGCCCGCCGCAAGAGCACGATGACCAAGCGCCTTCTGACCAAGCGCGCCGAGACGACCAAGGCTCCCGCGGCCAAGAAGGCCTGAGCACGGTTGGCTCTGAACTGAACGGCCCGGAACGCCTGGGCACTCTCGGGATCGCTCCGGCGCATCAACGAGGCCAGCTCGTCCTCTGACTTCTCGTACTGATCACCCAACTGATCACCGTGCCGTCCGCGATCGCGGACGGTTTTTTCTTTG
>JBBQGR010000150.1:0-6321 GCA_038323185.1 Phycisphaerales bacterium
GCGGGGCCTTCTGTGACCCGGCCGCCCGCCCCGCGTGTGGCCAGCGCCCAAGCCCTACCATCGCGGTCCCTCCCCCATCCCCCTCCCACCCCCTCGCGGCGGCACGATCTGCCACGCGAAGGGCGAGCCCGACACGCCCGACACGCACCGAGCCAACGCCATGTCCACCAACGCAAACACCCCCAGCCAGCCCACCCCCACCCCAGCCTCATCCGCCCCCGCCGCCAAGGGCGAGGACGGCAAGAGCCGCTATCGCGCCACGCTCAATCTGCCGCAGACCACCTTCGCCATGAAGGCCAACCTCGTGCAGAACGAGCCCGCGAGCCTCAAGCGCTGGCAGAGCCTTGGCGTCTACGAGCGCCTGCGCGAGCAGCGCGAGGACGCCACAAAGGGCAAGTGGGTCTTCCACGACGGCCCCCCCTACGCCAACGGCAGCATCCATCTTGGCCACCTCATGAACAAGTGCCTGAAGGACATGGTCGTCCGCAGCAAGTCCATGCAGGGCTTCGACGTTCCCTACGTCCCCGGCTGGGATTGCCACGGCCTGCCCATCGAGCACAAGGTCGTGACCGAGCTCGCCGAAGCCAAAAAACTCGACAAGCTCATGGGCCTCGACCAATGGACCCGCGCCATGGCCATCCGGCGCGAGTGCCAGAAGCACGCCGAGAAGTACGTCAAGCTCCAGAGCGGCCAGATGCAGCGCCTCCTCACGCTCGGCGACTATGCCAACCCCTACCTCACCATGAGCAAGGAGTACGAGGCCGCGACGCTCGAAGTCCTGCTCGGCCTCCTCCAGCGCGGCCTTGTCTCTCGAGCGCTCAAGCCCGTCCATTGGTCCATCGCTAACGAGACCGCCCTCGCCGAGGCCGAGCTCGAGTACCAGGACCGCGAGGACCTCTCCGTCTACGTTGATTTCGAGGCCGCCGACGCAGAAGCGGTCTACGAGGCCTTCGGCCTCGGCGACACCGACGACGAAGACACCGACGCAGATCTTGACAGCTCGCCAGCAGATGCCGCGGCGCACGCCGCCGTCGAGCCAGACCGCCACGCCTGGAAGGACCGCCCCGAGTCCAAGGGCCCGCCCACGGGCCGCCCCGGCATGCGTCCTTCTTTCATGATCTGGACGACCACGCCCTGGACGCTCCCGGCCAACCTCGCCATCGCCGTCAATCCCAAGTACACGTACGCGCTGGTCTGGGTCGATGGCAACGTCACCGTCATGGCCGAGGATGCCATCGAGCGCGTGACGCAGCTCGCCCGCAGTGAAGAGGTCAGCGTCCTCGCCCGCACCACCGGCGACAAGCTCGTCGGCCTGAAGTACAAGCACCCCTTCGTCGACCTGACGCGCGGCGAGAGCGTCGCACCCGTCATGGGCGACATCTCTCGTCCTGAACGCGCGTATCCGCGTGTCTTCTCGATCGTCGATGCCGACTACGTCACGCTCGAAGACGGCTCGGGCCTCGTCCACACCGCGCCCGGGCACGGCATCGAGGACTACCAGACCGGCCTGCGCGTCGGCCTGCCCATCTATTGCCCCGTCAAGGGCAACGGCACGTACGACGAGACCGTCCCCGCGTGGCTCAAGGGCCTCTCGATCTGGGAGGCCAACGCCCTCGTTGCCACACACCTGCGCGACAGCGGCCATCTCTTCTTCGAGCAGAAGTTCATGCACAGCTACCCGCACGACTGGCGCAGCAAGACGCCCGTCATCTTCCGCTGCACAGAGCAGTGGTTTGTGGGTGTCAACAAGCCCTTCAGCATCGATCAGCCCGGCACGCACAACGAGGCCCGTTCCCTCAAGGAACGCGCCCTCGCCGCCGTCGATGGTGGCGGCGTCGGCTTCGTCCCCGAGTGGGGCCGCAACCGCATGCGCGGCATGCTTGAGTCTCGCCCCGACTGGTGCATCTCGCGCCAGCGTTCCTGGGGCATGCCAATCCCCGCCTTCATCTGCCTTGTTCCGGGCGCGGACCTCGCCACCGGCCGCGATGAAACCCTCATGACCCCCGCCACCATGCGCGCCGTCATCGAGATCGTTCGCTTTAAGGGCACCGACGCGTGGTTCCAGTTGTCCCCGCAGGAACTCCTCGCGAGCTACGACATCACTAAGGACGCCGACGCGCCCGAAGCGCTGCGCAGCAATCCCGCACTCCTCGCCGCCGCTCGCAAGGGCGCCGACATCCTCGACGTCTGGTTCGAGTCCGGCTCGTCTTGGAACGCCGTCATGCGCGCCCGTGGACTTGGCTATCCCGCCGAGCTCTATCTCGAAGGCTCGGACCAGCATCGCGGCTGGTTCCAGCTCTCGCTCCTGCCCGCCTTGGGCGTGATGGGCAAGCCGCCCTTCAAGACGCTGCTCACGCACGGCTTCATGGTTGATCGCGACGGCAAGAAGCTCAGCAAGAGCCGCAGCGACGCCGCGCTTTACGAGGTCGACAACCTCTGCACCGAGTTCGGCATGGACGTCATGCGCTGGTGGGTCAGCTCGCTCGCGTACGAGAACGACATCAAGGTCGACCTCGAACTCTTCGCGCTCGCGGGGGAGAGCTATCGCAAGGTGCGCAACACGCTGCGCTTCATGCTCAGCAACCTCGCGGACTACACGAGCGACGGCACGAGCAATGCCGCCGCGGCGGGCTCGCCCGCCGGGATCGATGCGTGGATGCTGGGCGAGTTTGATGCGCTCCGCCGCCACGTGATCGATGCGTTTGATCGCTACGACTTCCAGGCCGCGCACAAGGCCATCTTCGATTTCTGCAACACGACGCTGTCGGCCGAGTACCTCGCTGCGGTGAAGGATCGCCTCTACTGCGATCGCGCCGACTCGCCGCGCCGCCGCGCCACGCAAGCCACGCTCTACCAGCTCACCCAGGGCATGTGCACGCTCCTCGCGCCGATCATGTGCCACACCGCCGACGAGGCGTATCGCAGCCTCATCAAGGCAGCTCCCGATGACGTTCGGTGTGTTCATCTCCTCACCTTCCCCGACGGAACGCACGCGGCACAGAACGCCGCGGATCCCTTGTGGTCCCTGGCCTTCGAGCGCATCGCCGCGGCCCGCATCGCGATGGAAAAGGCCAAGGCCACACTCGGCGTCGACAACCCGCTCGATGCTGGCGTGGTCCTGCCCGATCCCGACGGCACGCTGTCGCGATTCGACAAGGTCGATCTCGCGGACCTTCTTGGCGTGAGCGAAGTCACGCTCGACGCGAACACGAGCGAGCCCACCATCTTGGACCTTCGCGCACGCCCGCGCTGCGAGCGAAGCTGGAAGCGCGACGGCACCGTCCGCCAGCGTTCCGACGGCGGCATGCTCAGCGACCGCGACGCCCAGGCCGTCGGCGTCTCCTGACTCGCGCGAGTGGCGTGGAGTAGCACCGGCCTCCCGGCCGGTTTGATCTCGCTCCCTCCCCGCGTCCGAGAAGTCGCGGCGTTGTCCCCTCGCCACACGCCGCGCGGCACAGGCGTTACAGACGGACCCGATGTTGCACCGCCGCAACATCGAGCCGTTGTCTTTACCAGCACGTGCGTCGATCCTTAGGGCATGACCCAAGGACGAAACACGGACGCATCGTCGCAGCGCGGGAGGCCGGGGCCGCCGGGTGGCGGCGCGTACGGCGAGGAAGCAATGGCGCAGGTCGAGCGCATCGGCGGTCTTCTCTCGAACCTTCGCGCGCTGCTCGAGGACTCGTCGCGCCATGTCGGCATCGCGCGCGTGGCACTCGCGGCGGACCCCGCGCTCGCCGCGGCCCGCGGCGTCCCCGAGATTGAGAAGAATCTCGACGGCGCGGCCTCGGGTCTCGAGCGCATGGCGGAGCTTGTCCACGGCGCGATGCAGAATTCTTCTCTCGCCATCGGCTCGCCCGCGCTCGTCAACGCACGCCCCGCCACACTTGGCGAGGCGATCTCGCACGCGCTCGAGGTGATGGGACCCGCCGCGGCACGCTGCGGCACGCGCCTCACGATGACCGTGCCGCAATCGCTGCAGGAGCGTCCGGCTGGCGGGCTCTACACCGTCATCCTCAACGGCGTACAGAACGCGGTCGAGTCTGTCGCACGCCGCGCAGCACGCGAACCGGGCTGGAGCGGGCACGTCGAGGTCTTCGTTCGCAGCGACACGCCGCCCGCGGGCTTTGGCTTCGGTCGCGACGACCGCGCCTGGATCGCAATCGAGGTGCGCGATGATGGCGACGGCGTTGCGCCGCGTGCCGAGGATCGCGCCCGCTGCTTTGACATGGGATTCACGACCAAGCCAAAGGGCGCGGGCGTCGGTCTCTCGGTGGCCCGCAGCGTCGTGACCGGGCTCGGCGGCACGATAGAACTCCTCGCACGCGATGACGGACCGCAGGGCAGGCGCGGCGCCGTGCTGCGTGTGCGATTCCCCGAGGTAGTGGCGCGGCGCAGCGCCGCGTAGCACCACGCGCGTGACCCCGATGGAACAGTTCTTGAACAGTGTCGGTGATGGGACGGAGGCTTGATGGCGCGCGGCGAACTCCAGGTAGCGGGTCGGGTTGGCTCGGCGAGCGGCGACTCGTGGCGGATCCTCATCGTCGATGGTGATCGCCTCGTTTCCGCGACGCTCGCGGAGTTCCTTCGCGCCCGCGGCGATGACGTCGTCGAAGCCGCGACCGGCGCGGCAGCCATCGCCGCGCTTCGCGCGGGCGAAGAGCAGCGCGCCATCGACGTCGTGCTCTGCGATTCGCAGACGCCCGCGGGCGAAGAGCCCGGGAGCGGCGCTTCCGGCGGGCTCGAGCTTGTTCGCCGCATCCTGACCGAGCACCGCGGCGTCGCAGTCGTCGTGACAACCGCGTACGGCTCGGTTGAGTCCGCCGTCGAGAGCCTGCGCCTGGGCGCGTGCGACTATCTCGTCAAGCCGCTGGTTGACACAGAACTCTCGATGAGCCTCGAGCGCGCGCTGCGACAGCGCACCGTGCTGCGTGAGAACCAGACGCTGAAGCGCCGCCTTGAGAGCCACAAGACGCTCGAAACGATCGTGGGCACCGACCCGCGCATGCTCCGGCTCTATGACCTCATCGAGTCCGTCGCGCCCGGCCGCACGACGGTGCTCATGACGGGCGAGAGCGGCACCGGCAAGAGCCTGATTGCGCGCGCGATCCACGATCGCAGCACACGCAAGTCGCGCCCCTTCGTTGAGATCTCCTGCGGCAGCATCCCCGAAACGCTCCTTGAGAGCGAGCTCTTCGGCCACGTCAAGGGCGCCTTCACCGGAGCACACACCGACAAGCCCGGACGATTCCTCGCGGCCAGCGGCGGCACGCTCTTCCTCGACGAGATCAACAGCGCGAGCCAGGGGATGCAGCTCAAGCTCCTGCGTGTGCTGCAGGAACGTCGCTTCGAGGCCGTTGGTTCCGACAAGACCGTCGAGGTCGATGTGCGCGTCATCCTCGCGAGCAATCAGCCCCTCGAAGTGCTCGTTGCCGACGGCCGCTTCAGGCAGGACCTCTACTACCGCATCAACGTCGTGAAGATCGAGCTCCCGCCGCTGCGCGATCGGCGCGGCGATGTTGCGCTCCTTGCGGGCCGATTCCTCGAGCGCTTCGCGAGCGAGCTGGGTAAGCAGCTGGTGGGCTTTTCGCCAGAGGCCGCGGACGCGCTGCGCGCGTACTCGTATCCCGGCAACGTGCGCGAGCTTCAGAACGTCGTGGAGCGGGCCGCGGTGATGGCCAAGAGCCCGACGATCGGCCTGGATGATCTCCCCGAGCAGGTGCTCGACGCCGCACGAACCGAGCGCGAAGGCAAAGCCAAGGGGCTCACGATCGCGCGCACGCACGACAGCGAAGAGGGTGCCGACGCTTGCACGGGCACGCTCGAGGAAGCGCTGCGGGAGCCCGAGCGCCGCATCATCCTCGCCGCGCTGGAGGCCAACGCGTGGAGCCGCCAGAAGACCAGCGAGCGCCTTGGCATCAACCGAACCACGCTGTACAAGAAGATGAAGCAGTATGGCCTGCTCGGCGACGAACGCCTGGCGGGGTAGGCTCGGAACGAACCTTGCAGCACATCGAACATTCTGCGTGAGCGGTTTGACATTCTCTCGTTCTCCCTCGTGTGGCCCGGGTGGGCCAGGACACCAGGGTTGAAAGAGAGGAGATTGGTCATGCTGAGCACGCCGAGCACGATGACCACGATGCGCACGGTGGGAACGATAAGCTTTGGTCGGATGCGCGCGGCGATGGTCGTGGTGATAATGGCGGGCGCCGCGAGCGCCGATACCGTCAAGATCACCAACACGTACGCGGGCCAGACCGAGGATCGCTGGTGCGGCGCCGCTTCCGCTCAGATGATGCTGAACTCTGCACCATGGAGCAT
>JBBQGR010000151.1:0-6297 GCA_038323185.1 Phycisphaerales bacterium
GGTAGGCTGGCTCTTCTCGTCGCCGACGCTTGTGGGAAAGCGATCAAGGTCGCTGGCGCTGACGGGTGCTGTTGTCGGCGCAATTGCGCTCTTTGTGCTTGTGGTGCCGATGCCCGCGGCTTCGTACGCGTCGGGCGTTGTGGAGGCGGCGGTGAGCGAGCCGATCCGGCCAGCGGCGCCGGGCGTGATCGCGAAGGTGCTTGTTCGCGCCGGGCAGCGAGTGACGAAGGGAACTCCGCTCTTCAGGCTCGACAATCCTGATCTGATCCATGACCTGGCGCAGGCCACGGCGCGGCTGGCGCAGGCGAAGGCCGTAGCAGACGTGGCGGCTGCTGGCTCGCCGACGGACCGGATCGTGGCGGAGCGGCGCGCCGACGAGACTCGCGCGGAGCTTGAACGCGTGCAGGTGCAGGTTGATGGGCTCAATGTGCTGTCGCGGAGCGATGGCGTTGTGGTGATGACGGGCGCGGTTGATTCGCAGATGCTGGTTGGTCGCTTTGTGGATCGCGGGGCGCTGCTGGGCATGGTTGAGCAGCTTGATGCGCTGACGATCCGCGCGATTCTCTCTGATCGCGAGCACGCGCACGTCTTCCGCGGCTTGCCCGCGGGAACGATGGTTCGCGCGAGTGCGCGGCTGCGAGGTCAGGCGGGGCGGGTTGTGCCGCTGACGATTGCGCGCGAGGGAGTGGCGGGCTCACAGCAGGGCGTGCCGCTGGCGCTGACGACGCAGGGGGGCGGCGACGTGCTGCTGGATCCCAACGACACGAGCGGCACGACGACGGTTACGCCGCAGTTTGTGCTGGAGATGGCGCCCGAGTCGCAGGCGGCGGTTGCGAACTCGTGGCGGCCGGGGCTGAGGGCGGTGGTGCGATTTGCGACGCCCGCGACACCTTTGGCGTCGCAGTGGTATCGCAGGCTGCGCCAGTACCTGAGCGAGAAGGCAACGATTTGAGCAGCGTGATCCATCCATCGCGGTGGCTGGGCGGGGCGGCACCGACGCGGATGTCGCTGTGGCCAGCGGTGGGCGCTGGCTTTGAGCGGCGCCAGCCTGCCAAGGGCATGGACGTGGTGGGCGAGCGGGTGTGGGGATGGTGGCGCCGGCAGCGTGCGAAGCGGCTGGACTGGGTCCGTGCCCGAGCGATCATGCACTCGGCTCGCGAGATGGAGCGGCTGAGCGATGCGGCGCTTGATGAACAGATCAGCATCGTGCGGGCGCAGGCGGTGGTCGAGCGTGCGATACCGATGGCGGTTGATCGTGCGTTTGCGGTTGGGTATGAGGTCATCCGGCGCGAGCTTGGGCTGTCGCTTCATCCCGAGCAGGTGATCGGGGCGCTCGCGCTGAGTGAGGGGTGCTGCGCTGAGCTGGCGACGGGTGAGGGCAAGACCGTGACGGCGATCCTGCCGGCGGCGATCGATGGGTGGCTGGGGCGGGGTGTGCATGTCATCACGGTGAATGACTATCTCGCGCGGCGCGATGCGGCGACGACGACTCCGGCGTACAGGCGGCTTGGGATCAGCGTTGGTCTTCTGCAGGAGGGCTCGACGCCGCTGGAGCGGCGCGAGGCGTACATGTGTGACGTGACGTACGCGGCGGACAAGCAGATCGTGTTTGATCACCTGCGGGATCGGCTGTGTGCGCCGCTGCAGCCGCGGCTCGCGGGGCTCTTGCTCGATCAGTTGTGCGGCGCGACGGAGGGGGACTGGGGGCGGCTTGTCGTGCAGCGCGGGCTCTACTCGGCGATCGTTGATGAGGCTGATAGCGTGCTGATTGATGATGCGATCACGCCTGCGATCATCGCTTCGCCGGGCAAGGAGGGCGAGGGCGAGACGCACATTCGGATTGCGACGCTTCTCGCGCAGCGCTTCACGCGCGACGTTGATTACCGCAACGACGCGATGCGACGGCGCGTTGAGCTGACGGACGCGGGGCGGGCGCGGCTGGCGGAGTTGGTGGAGTCGGAGAGGACGCTGCCGGCGTTCTGGTCCGGGCCGCGGCGGCGCGAGGAGCTGATGACGCTGGCGCTGGGTGCGCGCGAGTTTTATGTGCGGGGTGAGGACTACATCGTGCGCGATGGTGAGGTGATGATTGTTGATCGCTCGACGGGACGCATCCTTCCCGGGCGGCAGTGGCAGCTCGGGCTGCATCAGGCGGTGCAGGCCAAGGAAGGTGTGAAGCTCACGCCGGAGAACCAGGTCGCGGCGCGCACGAGCTATCAGGGCTTCTTTCAGCGGTACGCACGGCTGGCGGGCATGACGGGCACGGCGCGGGAGGTCGCCCATGAGATGTACGAGTGGTACCGCATGCCGGTGGTCGCGATCCCCACGCATCGCAAGGTGCGACGCACGCGAGCGACCGATCGGGTGCACGAGACCGAGGCCGAGAAGCTCGAGGCCGTGGTGGAGCGAGTTGCGACTGTGCAGGCGACGGGGCGGCCCATTCTTGTTGGCACGTGGAGCGTGACGGCCTCGGAGAAGGTCGCGGCGATGCTCACGGCGCGGGGCGTTGAGTGCCAGCTTCTCAACGCGATGCAGGAGACGCGCGAGGCGGGGATCGTGGAAAAGGCGGGCGAGCTGGGGCACGTCACGGTTGCGACCAACATGGCCGGGCGCGGCACGGACATCCGCCTGACGGACGCGACGCGCGCGCTGGGCGGTTTGCTCGTCGTCGCCACCGAGCGGCACGATGAGGCGCGCGTGGATCGGCAGCTTGCGGGGCGTGCGGGGCGGCAGGGGGAGCCGGGCCGCGTTGAGTTCTTCGTGTGCTTTGAGGATCGCCTGATTCGCCAGCATGGGCCGGGGTGGATGCTGCGGCTGGTGAGAAGGCTGCCGCCGGCGCTTGACCTTGCGGGGAAGGCCGCGCTGTGGTGGTTCTGCCAGCGTGCGGCGGAGGCTCAGTGGGTTGCGACGCGTGCGCAGGCGGCGCGGGCGGAGGCCTGGCTGGATAAGGCCTTGCACAGTGTGACTCGGTGACAGGATGACAGGGTGACAGGGTGACAGGGCGGCAGGGTGAGAAGAGTTGCGCGGGCCGTCGGCCGAGTTCTATAGTGCGCTCCTATGCCCACACCCGTTCGTGTTGCCATCGTTGGTGCGGCCGGATACAGCGGAGCTGAGCTAGCGACATTGCTGCTGCGGCATCCGCGCGCGCAGATTGTTGGCGTGTTTGGCTCGGCCAAGCGTGACGCCGCGAAGCCGCAGCTCTTTGGCGAGGTCTTCCCGCGCTTCCGCGGGCTGCTTGATCTGCCGCTGCTGCCGGGCGGGGCCGCGGACATTCTCGCGAGCCAGCCGGACGTTGTCTTTCTCGCGACGCCGCACGAGGCGAGCGTCGAGCTCGCACCGGGGCTGCTTGATGGTGGCGCGATCGTGGTCGATCTTTCTGCGGCGTTTCGCCTGCGTGATGCGGGTCTGTACCCGGCGTTCTATGGCTTTGAACACGCGCGGCCGGGGCTGCTTGCGAGCGCGGTGTATGGCCTGCCCGAGCTTCATCGCGCGCAGATCCGTGGAGCGAACCTTGTGGCGGTTCCGGGGTGCTATCCGACGTCGGCGATCCTGCCGCTGGCGCCGCTTGTTCGCGCTGGCGCGATCGCGCTGGACGGGGCGGATGGCGCGGGGCGGTTGCGGCGGCCGATCATTGACTCGACCTCGGGCGTGAGCGGGGCGGGGCGGAAGGCCGAGCAGCGGCTGCTCTTCTGCGAGGTTTCGCAGTGTGCGTACGCCATCTTCAAGCATCGGCACCAGCCCGAGATTGATGCGTACGCGGGAACGCCGACGCTTTTTACGCCGCACCTTGGTCCGTATGACCGTGGCATTCTGAGCACGATCCATGTGGACCTAGCGCCGGGCTGGACGGACGCGCGCGTTCGTGAGGCGCTGGAGCGGGCGTACGGGGGCGAGCCGTTCGTGCGTGTGCTGCCGCGGGGCGTCTTTCCAAGCGTTGCGGACGTGCGTGGCACGAACTTCTGCGATATGGGCGTTGCGGTTGATGAGGCTTTTAGCCACGCGATCATCGTGAGCGCCATCGACAACCTCACGAAAGGCGCAGCCGGGCAGGCCGTGCAATGCATGAACATTCGCATGGGCTTTGATGAGGGAATGGCTCTCTCTGGCCCGGCAGAACCTAGAAACGAGGCCGCACGATGACTGACCCGGCACGCCCTTCATCGCAGGAGAACGCGGATTTACCACTCGCGGATAGCTCGGGGATTTCGCACTCAGTGCCGCGACGGACGGGGCCGATTGTGGTGAAGGTCGGCGGCGCGCCGCTCGAGGATGCGGCCGTCGCGCCCGCGCTGCTTGAGGCGATCGCGGACTTGCACCTTGAGCATGACGCGGGCATCGCGCTTGTGCACGGCGGCGGCCGCGCGGTGGATCGCCAGCTTGAGCGGCTCGGGATGGTGACCGAGCGGCGCGAGGGGATTCGGATCACGCCGGCGGACCAGCTCGATCAGATCGTGGGCGTGCTTGCGGGGACGATGAACAAGCGGCTGGTGGGTGAGCTGCTGCGTCTCAACATCGGCGCGGTGGGCCTTTGCCTTGGTGATGCCGACGCGGTGCCGACGCGGAAGGCGGCGGGATTCTCGTTTGATCCCGGGCGCGTGGGGGAGCCGATCCCGCAGGAGCCGGGGCGGGGCGTGGACCGGCTGAATCTGTTGTGCACGCTGCTGCGGGAGCGGTTTCTGCCGGTGATCAGCTCGATCGGGATTGATTTTCAGGGTCAGTTTCTGAATGTGAACGCGGACGATGCCGCGGCGGGCGTGGCGCAGATTGTCGGTGCAGCGGCGCTGGTGCTGATGACGGATGTGCCGGGCGTGCTGGACGCGGAGAAGCGTGTGATCTCGGAGCTGGATCGCACGCGGATCGATGCGTTGATTGCGTCCGGCGTGATCTCTGGCGGCATGGTGCCCAAGGTTCGTGCCGCGGCGGATGTCGCGGTGCGGAGCGGAACGCCGGTCGTCATCATGTCGGCCTCGGAGTGCTCGAACCTTGTGCAGATCGCGCGGATTTCCTCGCCCGGCGCGCCCCATCCCGGAACGCGTATTCTCCCGGACTGAGTCCACGGCTGCGTGGTCCGAGCGCCGTTTCGCACGCTGCCGAAGCATCTATTTATTGCGTCTTGTCGCCTCATCGCACTGGAATCCTGCCCATGCCGAGCACGCCCGACGTTCCCGCGGACCTGGTTTCTCGCCACATTGCCAAGCCGACCATACTGCGCGCCGCGGACCTGCGCGGGCGCGACCTCACCACGCTCACTGGCTTGTCGCAAGAGGCGGTGCTGGAGCTCTTCGAGACGGCGCGGTCGCTGAAAGCGACGAAGGGCCCGTGGCCCCAGCCGCTGGCGGGGAAGAGCGCGGTCTTGCTCTTTGAGAAGGCTTCGCTTCGCACGCGCATGACGTTTGAGATCGGCGTTGCCAAGCTGGGCGGCCATGCGATCTACATGGATCACAGCCAGCAGCGTCTGGGTGAGCGCGAGTCGATCCGCGACTATGCGAAGAACCTTGAGCGGTGGGTCGATTGCATCATCGCGCGGGTGTACAGCCAGAAGCTGCTGGATGAGCTCGCGGAAGTCAGCCGCGTGCCGGTGATCAACGCGCTGTCGGATCGTTACCACCCGTGCCAGTCGCTCGCGGATCTCTTCACGCTCTGGGAGCGGCCCGGGGGCCTGCGCCCGGGCGGGGAGCGGCTGAGGCTCGCGTACATCGGCGATGGCAACAACGTGTGCCACTCGCTGATGCAGGCGGCGTGCGTGCTGGGGGTTGACATGACGGTGGTGTCGCCATCGGGGTACGAGCCGCAGAGCGATGTGCTCGGCGAGTGTGCCGCGCTGACGACGACGTCGGGCTCGACGCTGCGGCTGTCGAACGATCCGAAGGCAGTCGAGAACCACCACGCGGTGTACACGGACGTGTGGGCGTCGATGGGGCAGGCGGATCAGGCGGGCAAGCGTCGCAAGGCATTTAACAAGTACCAGGTGAACGCGGAACTCATGGCCACGGCGAGCAAGGGGCTGGGGGCGGCGTCGCTGTTCATGCACTGCCTGCCCGCGCAGCGCGGCGTCGAGGTGACCGACGAAGTGATCGACTCGGCCGCCGCGATTGTGTATGACCAGGCGGAGAACCGGCTGCACGCGCAGGCGGCGGTGCTGACGCACATGCTTGGGTGAAGAGAGTTCACGGCGAAGGATGCTGCCGCGAGTGGCTATTACTCGCTCACGGGCCGGTCAGCAGCAGCAGGGCCTTCACGATCGGGGGAGTAGTTCATGCCGCGTTCCTTGGGCTGGCCGTAGAACTCGGGGTGCTGGTA
>JBBQGR010000152.1:0-6290 GCA_038323185.1 Phycisphaerales bacterium
GCGCGAAGAGCCCGCTACTTCTTTGGCTCTTCGGGAGCGATCTCGAAGGTTGCGCCCTGGCTTGATGGCATGTAGTTGCCGCGTGCGCCGCTGGTGTGCTGGGCTTCTTCGGCCCAGCCGGGTGGCACGTACGCGGCACCATCACGAGCCTGCGCGGACTCGATGCGGCGAGAGATCCGATCGCTCATGCGCGCGTCGCGGTCGGTGCGGGTGATGGCGCTGGTCCGGGCCCACCCGCACAGTGAAACAAACTGCATGAAGACGACGACGAAGGCGCCGATGCATCCGAGCAAGAGCAGGGCCGACACGCCGCCGACGGGGACCGCGAGGAACGAGGTGATGCCGGGCCGTGCGTTGCGAACGACCGCGAGGGTGAGCAATCCTAAGGGAGCGGCGATGACGACGAGCAGGGGGGCCATGCGAAGCCGTGCCGCAAGGGCGGTGTCGTGGGCCCAGTCGGCGAGCCTTGCGAGATGGATCGCGATGACCCCGATGCCGATGATGCCTGTGAACCAGAGGATCAGGGCAAGCCTTGTAAGCCAGAGCGCGAGTGCCGGATGTGCGGCGGTCTGGCCGACGGTAAACGCGCCGGGAGTGGCCGCGACGCGCGCGGCGAAGGCGGCTTGTGCCTGCTGTTGCAGCGCCGCGGCGACAAGCAGGAACACCATCGCGAAAATCCACGCGGCCTGCGTCCAGCGACTGGCATGGCGCGTTAAGGACCAGAGCGTGCGGCCCTCGATCCCTTCCTTTGATCCATCCTGGCATGGCTCGGTGACGATCCAGAGTCCCAGGCACCAGCACATCGCGGCGGCGATGCCGAAGAGCAGCGCGAGCATCGACGGCCCCGCCATCGCGTTGATGATGATGCTCATGACGACCGCAAAGAGCAGCATCGCGCCGCCGATGCCCATGATCATCGCGCCGTTGCGGAGCCTGGTGAGGTAGGCGATGGGCGCGCCAGCCATCGTACTGGTGAAGCGGGAGGCGCCGCCTCCGGTGATCGGCGTGCCGCACTCGGGGCATCGGTCGCCGACCTTGAGGCCGACGAGGTTGTACGAGCATCGCTGGCAGGCACGATCTTCAACGATGGTCGCTGGTGCGCCCTTGGACCCGAAGAAGATGCGTTCGTGAATGGGCATGGAGGTGATACCGGCGTGGTTCGTCCATGGTTTCGCGACCGGGCATCGCTACCGAGCGGAACTGGCCGCGGCGACCGCCTCGACGGCGTTCTTGAACATGGTGAGGCCCGGAGTTGGTGTTGCCCTGAGCGCAGGATCGAGCCTCGTCCAGTACGGGTGGCGATTCCAAGAAAGGAATCGCTCTGGGTGGGGCATGAGGCCGAAGACAAGGCCCGTCGCGTCGCAGATTCCGGAGATCGCGTGCGCCGAGCCGTTGTAGTTGTCGGCGTAGGTCAGGGCGATCTGACCAGACTTGCGAAGCGAGTCGAGCGTGGCGGGGCTGGCGACGAATCGGCCCTCGCCGTGCGCGACGGGGAGCTGCATGGCGTCGGACCGCGCGGCGGGATCGTCGGGGAGCAGGTCCGCAAGCCCGCGCGTCCAGACGCAGACGCTCTCGCGCTGCGGGAGCACGCCGACCCAGCGGTCGCAAAAACGTGCGTCGCGGTTGTCGGTGAGCGCGGTTGTTTGCGGCGGCGCGATCTCGATGGGCCATGGCTCGCCGGAGACCGGGCCGGGAAGGAGACCGACCTGGACCAGGACCTGGAATCCGTTGCACGCCCCGATCATGGGGGTGCCTCGGAGGACGGCCTCGCGCAGGGCGGGATAGACGCGCTCGCGCAGCTTCATGGCGAAGATGCGACCGGAGGCGATGTCGTCGCCGAAGGAGAAGCCGCCCGGAAATCCTACCAGGTCGGCCTTGTCGAGCGTCGATGGATCGCGGATGAGGGCGTCCAGGTGCATCAGGCGGACGCTCGCGCCGGCCATCTCAAAGGCGCGGCACATCTCGCTGTCGCAGTTCGTTCCCGCCGCTCGGATGACCAGTGCGCTTGGCATACCCAAACGGTAGCGTGGGCCGCGCGGGGAGGTCGCGGGGCGATCCGTCTTGTATACTTCCCTCCCAACCGCTTAGAGGAGCCGAATCATGCCGCAGGTCTATCCATTCCGCGCACTCCAGTTCAACCGTGGCAAAGGCGATGCGAGCACGCTGATTGCGCCGCCCTACGACGTGCTCGATAGAGCCGGGAAGCAGCGGCTGCTGGATCAGAACTCGCAGAACATTGTCGCTATCGACCTGCCGCACACGCCGGCGAAGGAGCTCGGGCCGGCGTCGGCGTATGACGGTGCGGCGGCGGCGTTGGAGTCGCTTGTGGGCTCGGGCGTGCTGACCCGGACCGACGAACCCTCGTTGTTCGCGTATCGGCAGAAGTTCACGAGCGCGGATGGGAATGTGTATTTCCGATCGGGGATGTGCGCTTGCGTGGATGTGGTTCCGTTTGGACCTCGAGCGGGCGGGGGGATCCTGCCGCACGAGGAGACGTTCTCGGGGCCGAAGGAGGACCGCATGGCGCTGATGAAGGCCACGCGGACGCAGCTCTCGCCGATCTTCGGGCTGCACGCGGATGAGAAGGGGCTGGCGACGAAGCTCTTGCAGAGCGTGATGGCATCGCGCGCGGCGGACATGACGGCGACGATGCGCGGGGCGGGGGCGGACAATGTGCAGCACGAGGTGTGGACGATCAGCGATGGTCCGACGATCAGGGCGTATCAGGATGCACTCGCGAGCGAGGACATCTTCATCGCGGATGGGCACCATCGGTACACGACACAGATCAGCTATCTGAAGGGGCTTGAGGGCGCGGGGTCGGTCGCGGCCGATCATCCGGCGCGACGGAGCATGATGGTGCTCGTGGGCATGAGCGATCCGGGGCTGGTGATCTGGCCGACGCACCGCGTGCTTGGCGGCATGGCCGACTACTCGATCGATCACTTTCTGAAGGCCAGCTCGGGTGACATTCGCACGGAGCCCATCGCGGGAGGACTGGCGGAGCTTGAGAGCGCTCTGGACAAGCTCGCAGGGATGGGCGAGATGCGGTTTGGGCTCTGGGACTTCGAGCAGAAGCGCGGGATGGTGGCGATGCCGGCCTCGCCGGATCCGCTGAAGGAGCGTTTCCCGGACAAGCCCAGGGCTTGGCGTGAGCTGGTTGTTGCGTACTGCCAGTATGTGCTTGTGGAGAAGCTCTGCCAGGGGGCGATGAACGAGAACCAGCCGGTGAAGTGGGCCTTCCCGCACACGATCAAGGAAGTTGAGGAGATCGGGAGCGGCGCGGAGACTGGCGCGGGCGGCGGCGCGGGGTTCGCGCAGCTCGCGGTGATCGTGCGTCCGACGCCGCTGGCTGCGGTGAAGGAAGTGAGCCGCGCGAACCAGCTCATGCCGCAGAAGAGCACGTTCTTTTATCCCAAGCTAGCGACGGGGCTGTGGATGAACCCGCTGGCGTGAAGGGGCGCTAGCAGGGGGCGGCGGCGCAAAAGGACAGATCAGCGCGGTTCGCGTGCCTTCTGGTCCGCGACCGGGCCCGAGTTGGCGGCGAGGAACTCGAGGAGTTGTTCGCTGCTGAGCGCGCCGGTGGTGCGTGAGACGACCTGACCGCCGCGCATGAGCGCGAGGGTGGGGAGGAACTTTGCCTCGACGCGCTCGGCCTCGGGCGTGCTGCTGGTGGAGACGTCGATGTAGACCGGGTGCGTGTTCTCGCGGATCCATTGCGCGACGCTCTCGTCGACGAGCGCGTTGCGCTTGAGTTGCTGGCAGGGTGGGCACCAGTCCGCCGTCACGAACGCGAGGACGGGGCGGCCGGTTTCGGCGCTGAGCGTCTCTGCCTGCGCGAGCGTGATGCCGGGCTCGAAGATGGCGGGGACCGGTGTCTTGCCGGGCTTGTTGATGAGGATCGCGATCCCGACGAGCACGACGCCCGCGATGAGGATTCGGGCCATGCCACCGGGGCCCTTGCCGTTACGACCGAAGAGAAGTTGCCCAACCATGCCTGGCCTCCCGTATCTGCTTGCGGACACAACTCGACGCATGCGGATCGTCGGTCAATTGCGGCTAGCAGCCGTGGGTACATGATAGGTTGCCGGGCGTTACTTGCGGTTACGAGCGTGTTGAAAAACGGACTGGGTTGGACCGTTAGCTCAGGTCCGCGAGTTCACCTGTGAGCGGTTCGACGAGATCTCGTGCGGTGACGAGGCCGAGGGGGCGGCCGGTGTCATCTTCAACGATTCCGACGCGGCCGCGGCGTTCGAGGAGCACCGTGAGGGCTTCGCGCACGCCGACATCGGGCCTGAAGCGCGCGGGTGGGGTTGCCATCGCTCCGGGCGCTTCGCGCGGGCGGAGCAGCAGGTCCAGGCCGCGGAGTACTCCGACGACGCGGCCAGTGCGGTCCACGAGCGGGAGCCGCTTGTGGCCGCTGGTCGCGACGACCCTGAGCGCCGAGTCGCGATCAACATCGGCGGGCAGGGCGCGAACGCTGGCCCATGGGACCATCTCGTCGGCGACCTTGAGCCCCCGGATGAGCATGGCACGATCCATGAGCGAGACCTGCGACTCGCTGAGCACACCGTGGCCGGCGCCTTCCTTTAGGAGCTGCGCCACGCGCTGGCGCGCATCGCCCAGAGCTTCGGCCTTCAGACCCGCCGCGCGCTCGGTCAGGCGCGTCAGGAACGCAACGGCTGGCAGAAGGCCCGTGAGCGTGAGCAACCAACGCACATATCGCAGCGGCGTCACGAAGGCGTAGGTCAGGCGATCGGCCTCGACGCGGAAGAGCTCCTTGGGAAGCACCTCGCCAAAGAGCAGCAGGAGCGGCGCGAGGACGAGGACGTTGACGATGCTGGCCTCAAGCTCGCCGAGGGTGGTTCGCGCGAAGATCTCGGTGGTCGCGGCCGCGGCGAGCGCGTTCACGAGGTTGTTGGAGATCAGGATCGTGCCCAGGAGGCGGTCGGGCTTGTCGATCTCGTCCTTCAGGCGGTGGGCCGCGACATCGCGCGGCACGCGCGAGAGCCGCAGCGTCAGCCGCACGCGGTTGATCGAGTAGAAGCCGATCTCAACTCCCGAGGCGAGCGCTGATCCCACGATCGAAACAATCGCGAGGAGCACCCACATGGCCAGCACCACATCGGGAGTCAGCATTGGTGAGGACGGCATGGTCATGGCCGAGCCTCCGGGACTTGGGATGGTGCTGCTGACTCTTCGCGCACGGTGACGCGCACTCGCTCGACCATGCGGCCGGTCATTGACTCGACCATCAACCGCAGGTTGCGGACCGAGACCTCATCACCAACACGCGGCACGCGCCCGAGGAGGGCGGCGACCAGTCCCGCGACGGTCGTGACGCGCGCCGTAGGCATCTCCTCGGCGGCGAAGAACTCTTCCCATTCACGCACGGGCAACCTGCCGGGAACTTCCCATGATCCGCCGCCGAGCTCGCGCACGCCGCACATCGCGCCCGCGCTGCCGGCCTCACCGCCTCCTACTGCCACGAGGAGACGAATGACATCATCGAGCTGGACCATCCCGGTCAGCGCACCGACCTCACTCACGCAGAGTGCCGCGTCGCTTCGCGTGACGCGGAAGTGTTCGAGCAACTGATCAAGCCTCGCGAGTTCAGGGACGTAGCGGGCCTGCTCTGTGAGCTGCATCAGCGGCAAGCGAGCGCCTGTCGCGAGGCGAGCGAGCTTGGGAAGCGCCCTGCTGGCGGAGACGAAGCCGACGGCGTCGGCCTCAGAGAGCGGCCCGCGGCTGACGGGGAAGAGGCCAAAGCCGGTGGAGCCCGCGACGCGGATGAGATCGTCGCTGGTGCCGCTAGCGTCGAGCGTGACGATCTCGACGCGGGGCGTCATGACTTCCTTCACGCGGCGTTCGCCCAGGCGGATCACCTCGTCAAGGAGTGACTCGTCGCCGGTTTCGAGATGGCCATCGCGCGCACTGGAGTCCAGCAGCGCTCTGAGATCTTCGCCCGTCACCGCGCTGCTGGTCTCGCGCTCGGGCGGTCGAACGACGCGGATCAGCGGCGAGACCACCAGCCTCTCGGCGATTCCAACCGGCTTAGACACCACGCGCGACCAGAGGAGAAGCGGCTCGGCGAGCAGCCGCGCGAACGCAACGCGATGGACCGAGGCCAGCGCCTTGGGGATGACCTCGCCAAAGACCACGACGAGCATGAGCGAGACGAACGCCGCGATGATGCTGGAAAGCAGGCCAGCGCCCGCGAGCGACCGCTCTACGTCGCGTGCGAGCACGGAGCTGCCGACAAAGAAGCCGGTGTTCACGGTCACGTTGGC
>JBBQGR010000153.1:0-6290 GCA_038323185.1 Phycisphaerales bacterium
CGCCCTGGAGGACGTGGATCTGGACGCTGGTCTGGCTGTCGGCAGCGGTTGAGAAGACCTCGGTGTGGGTCTTGGGGATGGTGGTGTTGCGCTCGATGATCTTGGTCATCACGCCGCCGAGGGTTTCGACGCCGAGGGAGAGGGGCGTGACGTCGAGGAGGAGGATGTCCTTGACGTCGCCTCGGAGGACGCCGCCCTGGATGGCGGCGCCGACGGCGACGACCTCGTCGGGGTTGACGCTCTTGTTGGGCTCCTTGCCGAAGATCTCCTTGGCGATCTGCTGGGCGCGGGGCATGCGTGTGGAGCCGCCGACGAGGACGACCTCATCGATCTTGCTGATGTCGAGCTTGGCGTCCTTGAGGGCGTTGAGGCAGGGGATGCGCAGACGCTCGAAGAGGTCGGAGGTGAGGGCCTCGAACTTGGCGCGCGTGAGCGAGACCTGAAGGTGCTTGGGGCCGGACTCGTTGGCGGTGATGAAGGGGAGGTTGACCGTGGTCTCGTTCATGGTCGAGAGCTCGATCTTGGCCTTTTCGGAACCTTCCTTGAGGCGCTGGAGGGCCATCGGGTCCTTGCGGATATCGATGCCTTCCTTCTTCCTGAACTCTTCGGCGATGAAGTCGATGAGCTTCTGGTCCCAATCGTCGCCGCCGAGGTGGGTATCGCCGTTGGTAGCGAGCACTTCGAAGACGCCCTCGCCGATGTCGAGGATGGAGACGTCGAAGGTGCCGCCGCCGAGATCGAAGACGGCGATCTTGTGGTTCTTCTTGCCCTTGTCGAGGCCGTAGGCGAGTGCCGCGGCGGTGGGCTCGTTGATGATGCGCTCGACCTTGAGGCCAGCGATCTCGCCAGCGTCCTTGGTCGCCTGACGCTGGGCGTCGTTGAAGTAGGCGGGGACGGTAATCACGGCGCGATCGACCTTCTCGCCGAGGTAGTCCTCGGCGGTCTTCTTGAGGTCTTGGAGGATAAAGGCGGAGATCTGCTGGGGCGTGAACTCGCCCTGGTTCACCTGCACGCGCACTGAGTCGTCCGGGCCGCCGATGAGGGTGTAGGGAACCTTGGACTCCTCGTTGCCAGCCTTGCCGTAGCCACCTTCGAGCGTCGAGGAGACTTCGCTGCGGCGGCGGCCGATGAAGCGCTTGATCGAGAAGATCGTGTTCTTGGGATTTGTGACCTGCTGGTGCTTAGCGGGCTGGCCGACGAGGCGCTCACCCTTGTCGGTGAAGCCGACGACGGATGGGGTGATGCGGCTGCCGGAGGTGTTGATCAGCACTTTGGGCTGGGTGCCCTCCATGATGGCGACGCAGGAGTTGGTGGTGCCGAGGTCAATTCCGATGATCTTTGACATGGGTTGGGTTCCTTGCGAATAGTGAGCGGCAGGATATCTGCAAGTGGGATGCCAACGCAGTTCCCGCGCGGCCAACTCTCGTGCTCGTCTGGCGCTGGTCTGGCGACCTTTGACATGGCTCTGACATGGCTGTGGCACGGTTCCTACACCGGCTCTGGCGTGTGCCCGAGGTGGTTGCGACGGCCATGCTCCTGCCGATTTGGCAGAGCAGCGGCGCACGGGCGGGTAGAGTTTGGCGGCTCTTTGGCGCTCGCGCCTTGTCACCTACCCTGCACAATGGTCGACCCGAACTCTCCAACGCGGCTGCCCGACGACGAGCGGAGTGATCCGCTAGCGGCGTCGACTCGGGCGGTGCCCGAGCGGTTTGGACCAGAGCGAGCAGTCGCGGATCGCGCGGGCGCGTACCAGATCCTTGAGGTAATTGGTGAGGGTGGCTTTGGCGTTGTGCATCTGGCGGAGCAGCGCGAGCCGGTGCGCCGGCGCGTGGCACTCAAGGTTTTGAAGGCCGGGATGGACACGGCAGAAGTCATCGCGCGCTTCGAGGGGGAGCGGCAGGCCCTGGCGATGATGGACCATCCCAACATTGCGAAGGTGCTCGATGCGGGCGTGACGCGTGAGGGGCGGCCCTTTTTCGCGATGGAGTACGTACCGGGGCGGCCGATCACCGAGTACTGCGACGCGGCGCGGATGCCGACTCGGGAGCGGCTGCGGCTGATGGTGGAAACGTGCCGCGCGGTGCAGCATGCGCACCAGCGAGGCATCATCCATCGCGACCTCAAGCCTTCGAACATTCTGGTCAGCGAGGTTGATGGAAAGCCGGTGCCGAAAGTGATCGACTTCGGCATCGCAAAGGCGATGACGCAGCAGCTCTCGGCGGCGACCGTGTACACGCAGGCGGGTCGGATGATGGGAACGCCCGAGTACATGAGCCCGGAGCAGACGGGGATGGGCGGGCTCGACATTGACACGCGGACAGATGTCTACTCGCTTGGAGTCGTGCTGTACGAACTGATCACCGGCGTGCTGCCGTTTGAGTCTGCGGACCTGCGGTCGGCGGGATACATCGATATTCAGCGGATCATCCGCGAGGTGGATCCGATGGTGCCGAGCGCGCGGCTGAGCCGGATCGGGAGCGGGACGCCGACGCTTGTGGGAGAGTCGGGCGATGCGTCGCCGGATCGCCTTGCGCGAGTTCGCGGGACGGACTTCTCGTCGCTTCGGCGGATGGTGCGGGGCGAGCTGGACTGGATCACGATGAAGGCGCTGGAGAAGGAGCGCACGCGCCGGTACGAATCGGCGAGTGCGCTGGCTGCGGACATCGAGCGGTACCTCGCGAACGAGCCAGTGCAGGCGAGCCCACCCAGCGCGACGTACAAGGCGCGGAAGTTCGTGCGCCGCAACCGGCTGGGTGTGGCGTTTGGATTGACGACGGTCGCGCTGCTCAGCATCGGTGTGGTCAGGACGATGCTTTATGCGCGATACGAGGCACAGCAGCGCCGAGAGATTGAGGCACGCGAGAAGGACCTGATCCAGGTGACGCAGTTCCAGGCGGCGATGCTTGGAGGTATTGATCCGGAGCTGGCGGGGACGAAGCTCATCACGCGGCTCTCGCGCGACCTTGAGGACAAGGGCGCGAGCCTCGCGGGAGTGAACAGCACGGACATTGCGCTGGACTTCATCGATCAGACCATCCTTGCGCCGGCGAAGGGCGCGCTCGACGAGCAGTTTGCGGAGCAGCCGACCATCGACGCGACGCTCAGGCAGAGCCTCGCGGAGACGTACGTGAGGCTGGGCTTGGTTGAGAAAGCGCTGCCGCTGCTCATGCGGACGCTGGAGATCCGCGAGAAGGAGCTTGGGCCGGACTATCCGGACACGATCACGGCGGTGGGGAATGTGGGGTACATCCTGCAGGCGCTGGGGCGGCTGGACGAGGCGGGACCATACTTCGAGAAGGCAGTCGAGCGGATGGAGCGGCTGCGGGGGCCGACGCACCCGGAGCTTGCGGCGCATCTGAACAACCTTGCGATGCTGCGCGTGGACTCGGGGCGGCCGCGCGATGGGCAGCCGCTGTATGAGCGTGCGATTACGATCCAGACGCTGGCGAAGGGCGTGGATGACGCGGACACGCTTCTGTACGAGAACAACTTGGGCGGCGCGCTGGAAACCGCGGGTGACAACGCTGGCGCAGAGGTGCACTACCGGCGTTCGCTGGAGGGAACGCTGCGAACGCTAGGGCCCGACAACCTTGACGCGCTGACGGGGATGAACAATCTTGCGGGTGTGCTGGAGTCGCAGGGGAAGCGCGCGGAAGCGGAAGAGATGTACCGACGCTCGCTTGAGGGACGCAAGAAGCTTCTAGGCACGGGGCATCCTTCAACGCTTCTGGCGATCAACAACCTTGGCTTCTTGCTCACGAAGACCGACCGCGCGGCCGAGGCGGAGAAGGTGCTGGGCGAAGGGTTGGCCGCCGCGATCGCTTCGCTTGGCGAGTCGCACCCGCGCACGCTGACGCTGCGTCATAACCATGCGGAGGCGGTTCGAAGAGGCGGGGGCGGTGCGAAGGCGGAAGCGGAGTTCAGGAAGGCGCTGGAAGCGCGGATTCGCGTGCTTGGGGACGAGCATCCGGACACGCTCTCGACACGGATGAGCCTCGCGCTCGCGGTGCGGGACCTTGGGCGCTTCGAAGAAGCTGCGGCGGAGCTTGAGGGGGCGATGCGGGTGGCGGAGCGGCTTGAAAGGACGGTTGCCGTGGTTGGGGCGATTCGGACGACCTTGCTCGAGACCTACGAGATGCTCAACGCAAACGAGCCGGGCGCAGGCTGGGGCGAGAAGGCGACGGCGCTGAAGCTGGGGAGCCCGTGAAGCGCGCGAGCGAGCTTGAGCGCGAGGTTGCAGCTTCGGTGGGCGCTTCCGCGCGGTTGTTGCCGCACTTGCCGGAGTTGCTTTCAGATCTGAGTGCGTTGGGGAGCTCGCCGCGGCTGGTGGTGGCGATGGTGAAGCGGGCGGGAGTGGCTCGCGGCGCGCGTGTGCTGGACCTTGCGTGCGGAAAGGGTGCGGTGGGGATTGCGCTGGCGCACGGGCTGGGGGCGAGAGTTGTGGGGGTTGATGGATTCGGCGCTTTTCTGAATGAGGCTCGCGGCGCTGCGAGGCACGCTGATGTTGCTGCGTTGTGCGAGTGGGTCGAGGGTGATGTGCGTCGGTGGAAGGGCGATGAACGCGGCGTTGACGTTGCGATGATGCTCGGACTCTTTGGTCTTGAGGAGTCGCTGCCGCTGCTGCGTCGGCACACTTGCGCTGGGGGCGTGTATGTGCTGGATGATGCGACGTGCGAGGATGGGGTGGACGCGGGGCTCTCTCGGTCTGACGCGCGCGAGTTGATTGAGGCGAACGGTGACCGGATCGTCGAGGTGGTGCGGCAGACGCCGAGCGCGGCGAGGCGGCAGAACGCCGCGCTCCACGCGCGGCTGCGGCAGAGAGCTCGCCGCTTGGCACACGAGCGACCCGCGCTGGCGAAGGAACTCGCGCGGTTCCTCGATGGTCAACGCCGCGCGAACGTGATGCTCTCGGGCGAGCTTCGTTCGACGGTGTGGGTCGTGCGGAAGGGTGGGAAATGGTGAATCTGGTAGGTCGGGGGCACGGCGGGGGAGCCTTTTCTGAGTTTTCAATCTTTGTTGAAATCTGGGACGGGGCTGATATCATTCTGGTATGAGCAGTGCCACCATTGTAAAGACTGGGTTTGGCGAGTCGGTCGGCCTTGGCGGGGTGGTGTCGCCGCGGCGTGATCCAAGGCGTGATCCGCGCCTGGATGAGATCCGCGCCAAGGTGGAGCGTGGCGAACGGTTGACGCTCGCCGATGGGGAGATGCTCTTTTCGACGCGCGACATCTGGAGCGTGCTGGAGATGGCCGACGGGGTTCGGCGGCGGCTGCACGGGAGCAACGCGTACTACAACATCAACCGGCACCTGAACTATTCCAATGTGTGCGCGCTGTCTTGCAAGTTCTGCGACTTTTACGCCAAGGCCGGGGACGAGAAGGCGTACACGCGCGACATGGAGTATGTGCGCCAGCAGGCACGCGAGGCTGTTGAGGGTGGCGCGACGGAGATCCACAGCGTGGGCGGGCTGCACCCGACGCTGCCCTTCTCGTACTACACGGACATGGTGTGGACGCTGCGCGATGAGGCCAGGAAGCTGGGAAGTGATCTGCACGTGAAGGCCTTCACGGCGGTTGAGGTCGTGCATCTGGCGAAGATCGCGAAGGTGTACAAGGGCGCGAGCGCCCCGGGAGAAGAGGGGCGTGCCGCGAGACGCGAGGGGATCCGGCATGTGCTGACGAGCCTGAAGGACGCGGGCCTTGGCTCGTTGCCCGGCGGCGGCGCGGAGGTCTTCGACGACCGCGTGCACGACGAGGCCTACAAGGGCAAGATCCGAAGCGACGTGTGGCTGGATGTGCATCGCGTGGCGCACGAGGTGGGGCTCAATACCAACGCGACGCTGCTGTACGGGCACATCGAGCAACGACGCGACCGGCTGGTGCACCTGGACATGCTGCGCCGGGCGCAGGATGAGGCGCTGTCGCGGATGGGGTATGTCGGGGAGAAGTGGCGGAGTGGCGAAGTGGCGAAGTGGCGAAGTGATTGGGAGTTCGCGGGCGCCGATGCGGATGGGATTGCTTCGGGGCATCTTGGATTCAAGGGCGATGTGGGCGAGCATGAGGCGATCACGCTCACGCGCGGCGGCGTCCCACTGCCCGAGGCCGTTGCTTTCGGTTCTTCAAAAGTGCCCAGCCCCCAGTCCCCGGTGCCTTCCTCCTACGGCTACTACCAGACGATCATCCCGCTGCCGTTCTTTCCAGATGGATGCGATCTTGAGCATCTGCCCGGGCCGAGCGGGCTTGAGAACTACCGCACGATGGCGATTGCGCGGCTGATGCTGGACAACTTCC
>JBBQGR010000154.1:0-6183 GCA_038323185.1 Phycisphaerales bacterium
GCTTCGTCTCTTCGCTTGATGAACTTCGCGGCTCCCAGTGGGTCGTCGAGGCCGCCGTCGAGAACCTCACACTCAAGAAGGAACTCTTCACCAAGCTCGCCGCAATCTTCCCCGACACTTCCGTCGTCCTCGCCACCAACACCAGCAGCATCTCCATCACCGACATCGCCACCGCCGCAGGCTCCTTTGAGAGCCAGCAGCGCGTCGTCGGCATGCACTTCTTTAACCCCGTCCCCCTGATGGCCCTCGTCGAAGTCATCCCAGGCCTTCAGACCTCTGCCGACGTTACCGAACGCACCATCGCCCTCTCAACCAAAATGGGCAAAGAGCCGCGCAAGGCCAACGATCGCCCCGGCTTCGTCAGCAACCGCGTCCTCATGCCCATGATCAACGAGGCCTTCCACGCCTGGATGGAGGGCGTCGCCGAGCCCGCCGCCATCGACGACATCATGAAGCTCGGCTGCAACTTCCCGATGGGCCCCCTGCGCCTCGCCGACTACATTGGCCTCGACACCTGTGTCAACATCATGAACGTCCTCGCCGACGGCCTCGGCGGCGAACGCTACCGCCCCTGCCCCCTCCTCCGCCAACTCGTCACCGCTGGCCGCCTCGGCGACAAGACCGGCCGCGGCGTCTACGAGTACGCGAAGAAGTAACTCTCGCCCCCACCGAACTCCCGTTCGAGCTTGATGCCTGGATGCCTCCTGCCCCGTGCCTTCCGGGTCTACGAAGTCTTCGCGCGCAGATTCCATCCAACAACCCCAAACCCGCCGCACCCAAACCCCGCCCACGCGGTACAAAACGCGCATGCGCCTCCTCACCACCAAAGCCCTCTACCGAGCTTTTCCCGAGCTCGACCACTTCTCGGCTGAGCAGTGCCGGAGCTTCGTTGAAGCGGCCAAGCGCGACCTGCTTCCGCGGCTGACACGGGTTGCTTTACAGGCCGTGACATCGATCATCACGCTCGTGCTTGCTTTGGTTTCTACCCGGTTCATCGGGCAGCAATTCGGTGCCTCCGGATTCGTCGGGACTGATTCCGGCTTTCTCGTCTTCGGTGCCGGGATGATCTTCTTCGCCTTTGGCTCCGCCGCCCTTGCCTTCCTCCTCACACGCGACTTCCTCCTCCGCCATCGCATCCGCGGCGTCATGCGCTCCCGCGGCTCCTGCAACGAGTGCGGCTACGGCCTGACTGGTCTTCCGATCTCAACCACCTCAACAACCCCAGACTCCACCTCTCACGCGGTCATCTGCCCCGAATGCGGCACGCCACACCCCGCCAATGCCAAACTCGGCGAAACGATCAAGGACGTAAAGGGCACGCTCCGCTACGTCCCTTCTCCAAACGCGCCGGGCCGTATCAGGCCCGGCGTCGCGCGCCGTTTCATTCGCCACAACACCAAACTCGTCGCCGCGGTCTCGATCTTCTTCGTGCTCGCCATCACCATTCCGCTCGTCGGTTACGAAGTCTTCCTCCGCCGCCAGGCCGCACAAGCGCGGGCCAACATCCTCGACTCGTCGGCCCTCGCCCTGCTCATCGCCAAGACCTTCCCCACACTCTCCGACCACAGCTCAACGGCCGACCTCCACCCCTTCGACCGCATCAACCTTTTCCACAGACGAGTCGAGTTCCTTCAGACTCAACTCTCCGCGCAGGAAAGTCGCTACGTCTGGCCCATCGATCCTGAACAGACCGCATTCCTCGGACAGCCTCCGGAAGACCCGCGATTCACCCCCGAACTCCTCGCCTCGATCCGCTCAGAGTCGAAGTTGGGCCTTGCCGCCATCATGCAGACGGATGTCTTTGCAGAGCTGGACGAGATCGCCGCCATGCCAACCCGATTGCCACTGATCGACGTTGGTGGCCAAGTACTCTCGATCTACCCATCGTTCAACATGCAGCAGGGCTCAGTGATTGCGCTCCTCGGCCTGCATCGAGCAAAGATCCGCCGCGCCATCCTCGATGGCGACCAGGCGACCGTCGCCCGCTCGCTGCGCACCCACCTGTTACTGATCGGGCACATGGCTACGGTGCCCAGTGCAAGCGCCCAGATCTTGGCTCAGAATGAGCACGCCGCAATGATCAATCTCGCCGTTCAGGCGATCTATCGCAACCGCAACGCCGCATCGCTCGCCACCCTCCTCGATTCGCTGCGTGAACCCCCGGACTTCCCAACACCGTCCCAAATCAACGAGATCAATCACGCGATCACGCGGAGTTTCGTCGCCCAAATCTTCTCGGAGCCTGAGAACGTCCGCTACGGCAGACACTCGCGGTTCTTTGCTCATTGGATCGACCACCACCCCCCCGTGACCGTCGGCACCTACACGTCGTCACTCGCCGAGATTGAGAGCAATCGCGCTCTGCAACTCCTCGGGTGCGACAAGGACCGCTTCGAACGCCCAATCCCCACCGGGCTCACCAATAGACACGCCACGACCCTCTACACCCTCGGCAACTCTGGCTTCTGGCTCGAGTTCTCCGACACCCGCACCGCCCTCACCCGCGCCGTCCCCGTCTTCCTCGCCATCGAACGCTTCCGCCTCGGCAACTCCCGCCTCCCAACCACCCTCGACGAACTCATCCCAACCTACATCGCATCCATCCCCATCGACCCCTTCAGCGGCAAGCCCCTCCTCTACAGACCCAACACCGATCCAAACGTCCCCGACAGCTACGCCATCTACTCCACCGGCCCCGACCAAGTCGACCACGGCGCCGTCTTCCCACCCGAACCCCACGGCGGGCGCAGGTTCAGACCCCAGTTCCCCGACACACCCCTCATCACCATGCCCCCCGCATCACCCCCACGCCGATAGCCGCACCCACCCGCCCATGCGCCTCCTCACCACCAAAGCCCTCTACCGAGCCTTCCCAAAGCTCGACCATTTCTCCGACGAGCAGTGCCGCACTTTCGTCAACGCGGCGAAGCGCGGCCTCATTGCTCGATTCATTCGTGAGTTCATCCAGTTACTCACAGTTCCAATCGCATTTGCCTTCGTCGGCTGGGTGTGCATCCTCATCGCCAATTCACTCGCGCTGCCGAGTCGCGATCAGCACGATCTGCTCTTTTACCTCGTGGCCTCGCTCGTCATGTTCGTCTCCTTCGTCGCCGCGGCCATGGCGTATCTCTTCACGCGAGACGTCCTCCTCCGCAGCCGCATCCGCTCCATCATGCTCCTCCGAGGCTCCTGCACCGAGTGCGGCTACGGCCTCACTGGCCTGCCCGTCACCATCGACCATTCGGGCTCACTTGCTGCGACCGACCGAGCCAACACCTCGAATCTCCAGTCAGCCAACCTCTCGCCCTCAAACCACGTCTATGTCATCTGCCCTGAGTGCGGCACCCCTCACGACGGTCACACTTCGTTGGGCGAGGTCATCGCAGACGAAAGAGGCACGCTCCGCTATATCCCCTCTACCAACGCGCCCGCACGCCTGCGACAGGACCGCACCGCCCGCACGCTCCGCCGCCTCATCAAGCCCGCCCTCTACACACTCGCCGCGGCGTTCCTCCTCGCGTGTCTCACCGCGGGCGGGTACGAGCTCTTCCTCCGCCGCCAAGCTGCGGCCGCACGTGCCGACCTCCTCACGCCTGCGAATCTCGCCGCCCAGATGGCGGCGGTCTTCCCCGACCTTCCCTCGCCCGAGAATGCGCCTAGGCCGCTCCCCATCGAGCGAGCCCGGTCAATCGCCGGAGCGATGGAAACCGCTCGTATCGCGGCCTTCCCGAACGAAACCGGCCCTGCCACCCAGCTCGACTTCGATGTCGTTGCTCCCCTCTCCACATCCCTTGTTAAACACACGCTTAGCGCCGAAACCTTCGCGCGCATCACCCTTGTCAGCACCACGGTCTATACAAATCTCATGGCTGGCGGCCTTGATCGCGACCTAGACGCTCTTTCCACTGTCCCGCCGGTGCTGGCCATGCCCATCATGAAGCCGACCGGCACCGGTGTCATGTTCCCGATTTTTCACCCGTTGTACTGGGACTTCCATTTCCTGCTCACCGCCAACGCTGCCCGTGCACGCCTTGCCATTCAAGGCACCGATCCAGAGCCCTTCGCCAAGGCGATCAAGACCCAAGTTGGGATTCTGAATCACAGCGCGACCATCCCGGATCTTGGCGCGGCGTTGATCTCCCGCCGCCATCACAGCGTCGCCATCGACCTTGCCACCCGCGCCGCACACCAGCACCGCACGAGAGATTGGATCGACGCGATTGAGAAGGCCCTAGCTACCTCACCGGACTTTGTCTCCGGCACAGATATTGATCGCGTATCAAGACTGCTAGGCCGCCACACGATCGCGCAGATTTTCGCTGATCCTTCCAACGTTCGGCTCGGTCGGTACTCTCCTCTCTTCCGAAGCATGTTGCCCTTCATTCCCGGAAATCGCGTAGGGACGTACTCTGGCTCGCTCAACGAATACGAAGGATTGCCAGCGGCCACACAGGTCCAAGACGTTGACTTCTTCCAGCACCCCATCCTCATCCAGCCTCGGATCGAGCGTTTCGCCGTCGGATGGGTCGGCCGAACCGTAAGTTACTGGATTGACTACAAAACGGGCAGCATCGCCCACACCCGCGCCCTCCCCCTCTTCCTCGCAATCGAGCGCTACCTCCTCGACAACAACCGCCTCCCCGAAACCCTCGACGCCCTCATCCCAAAGTACCTTGACGTGCTCCCCATCGATCCCTTCACAGGCAAGCCACTGCTCTTTAGGCCCAGCATCGACCAGAGCAACCCGGATAAGAGCCGCTCTTACTCCATCTACTCGGCAGGCCGAAACCAAATCGACGACGGCGGGGACTTCGGCGTCGCACGCTACCAAGGTCTCAACCTCAGCCCCAACACCAATGACATCCGCCTCATCACCATGCCCCCACCGAAATAGAACCGAGGCAGCGATGCAGTGCCAAGCCAAATCCGCCGCCTTCGCTCAGCGTCTTTTCCGACCCGCTTGGCTGCCTCGACTCGCTCCATGATCGTTCCTGTCTTTCCCCTGCCTCGCTGCGTGGCTTTATTGCTGCCTCTCCCCCCACCATGAAAACTAAAACCCTCCTCCTCGGCTGCTCAACACTGCTCATCGCGATCACCCTCGCGATCCTGGGCACCCTCGCCTACTTCTTCGTCTACTTCGGCCCGCAATGGACCGGCCCCACCAACTTCGCCCAGCAGCGATTCAAGCTCGCTGCCAACGCGCTCGCAACACCCGACCGCCCACTCGACCCTGCCGACGGCAACTGGTCCATCTACGCCCGCATCCGCACCATCACCATCGCCACGCACGAGCGGGTCCTCGGCTACACAATCCGCCAGCCCAGCGGCGGCTTCAACTGGCCCGACATCTTCGATCCCGTCGTTCCCAGCCCCGATCCCGCGCCAGCCCAGGCCCTCATCGCCGCGCTCGAAGCTGCGGGCGTCTTTGCCGACCTCGACCGCCTCGCGGCCGACCCACGCGCCGTGCGTCCCGCGGGCGAGGGGGACGACCCGTTCGCAGGCATCCCCGATCTCTCCGTCGCACGCCAACTCACCCGCATCAACTCCTTCCGCTTCCGCAACGACATCGCTTCGGGCCAGTTCGACGCCGCGCTCATCCACCTCCGCCGCAATCTCGCCCTCTCGCAGACGATAAGTTCCCAGGCCTCTCAAATCGAAGCGCTCGTCGGCATCGCCATCTCCGCACGCGTCCTCGGCGACATGCGCGACGCCCTCCTCAACGCTCCAGCCTCGGCACCACTCCCCGAGCCAACCCTCGCCCAATTCCAATCCATCGCCCAAGCCACACGCCCCCCCGACCTCCGCGTCGCGCTCGAGGGCGAACGACTCATCGCCCTCAACGCCATCTACACCACGCTCAGCAACCGCCGCGTCACGATGGCCAACCGCGCCGCCAACATGAACCATCTGAACTCCATCTACGACCAGATCATCCCTCTCTCATCACTCTCATCCGCCGAGCGCCGAGCCGGCGCCCTCGCCCAAGAAGACTTCCCCGCGGCCCGCTCAAAGCTCTATCCCGCCACAACGTTGCTCATCCCCACCTTCTTCAAACTCTTCCAGGCCGACGACCAGTTCCAACTCGACCGCGCCTCCACCATCACCCTCCTCGCCATCGAGCGCTTCCGCCTCCTTAACAGCAAGCCCCCCGCCAAACTCTCTGACCTCGGCCCACTCCTCCCC
>JBBQGR010000155.1:0-6177 GCA_038323185.1 Phycisphaerales bacterium
GGCATGACGGGCTGGGCCCAGGTCAATGGCCTGCGCGGCGACACGAGCCTCAAGAAGCGCTTGCAGCATGACCTGTTTTATGTGCAGCACTGGTCGCTGGGCTTTGACGTCAAGATCCTGGTGCTCACGATCTTCCGCGGATTCGTACACAGGAACGCGCACTGAGCCTGAAATGCACTGGGGATCGGGGATTGGGCATGGGGCCGCGAGACTCATCCTTGGTTTCAGAGCCTGCGGGGCGCGGAGGTTCAGACGATGCGCGAACCGCCGAATGCCTGACTAGCGCTTGCTCTTCTTCTTTGCGGCCCTCTTCGCTGGCTTGGCGGCGGGCTTCTTCGTGGCCTTCTTGGTTGGCTTCGGTGCTGCCTTCTTCGAAGCCTTCTTTGAAGCCTTCTTTGAAGCCGACTTTGCCGCGGGCTTGGGGCTTGGCTTCTTTGTTGACTTCTTCGCGGCGGGCTTGCGCGCGGCCTTCTTCGCGGGCTTTCTGCTGGATTTGGCTGCCGTCTTCTCTGAACCGCCGACCTTGTCTGAGAGGCCTTGGAAGATGCCGCTGGCACCGGCGAGGGCGGCGACTGCGGCCTTGCGGGCGACCTTGCCTGCGCTCGTTGCTGCATCACCAGCGACGCTGAGCATGTTGCCATCGGCGGCTCTAATGAGGGCCTCGGTAACGTGGGGGCGGATCTTCTCGCCAGCGCGGCGAGTCTCGTCAACGAGCGTGGTGAGTTCGGCTCTGACCTGGCCGCTGAACTTCTCCGCGACGGTGCCGATGGTCGAGAAGAAACCTTCTTCAAGGTCCTTGAGGCCTGCTGCGGCCTCGGCGAGGTCCTTGTCCTTGAAGGTCTTGCCGCGGGCCTGGAGCTCCTTGATTGCGCCGCCGGTTGCGCGCGCGGTGGCGTCGAGCGCTTCGGAGAGGCCCTCGTAGACCTGGCGAAGATGGTTGGACTGCGAGGCGGGGATGGATGTCTTCACGGCTTCGGCCGCGCCGTCCATGACCTCGGTGACGACGGTGCGGACCTGCTTGAGGTCGATGCCTTCGTCCAGGAGTTGGAGGGTGAGCGAGCGGACGCGGGCGCGAACATCCTCGCCGCTGGCGATGATGTCCTTGGTGCGGGCACGGGCGTACTGGGGGGGAAAGGGCATGTGAAACCTCCTGCGGTGATGTGGGGATTGTACAAGGAAGCGGCGGAGGATGCATGAGAGGCGGGAAGCAGCAATTGAGCGGGGAGGGCGGGGCAGGGTGAAAGCGGTCGGGGGGACGCAAAGCAGCGACGGTGCTAAAAGAAGGCTTAGAGGAGGGCGCTGAAGAGCTGGGCGGACTGCTCGACGAAGCGGGTCCACCAGGAGCGGGCTCGCCACTCGTCGAGGTAAATCTGCGTGGAATCCTTGATGTAGTTGGCCTGCATGAATCGAAGCAGGCCAGCGAAGTCCTCATCGTACACGAGGAGGCTGGTCTCGTAGTTAAGCCAGAAGCTGCGCCGGTCGAAGTTGGCGCTGGTGACCATCGCCAGGCGCCGATCCACGACGGCGGTCTTGGCGTGCAGCAGGCCATCGCGGTGATGTAGGATTCTGACGCCCGCTTCCAGCAGCTCTTCGTAGTACGCGCGGCTGGCCGCGGCGACCAGGCGCGAGTCGAGCACATCGGGCAGCACGAGCGTGACGGCAACTCCTCGGAGCGAGGCGTTGACCAGCGCGGACTGCGTTGCTTCGTCCGGGACGAAGTACGGCGTGGTCATGATGATCTCGTCCTTGGCGCCAAAGAGGAGCGAGAGGAGGGCGTGGTGGATCGCCTCGGGCCTTGGGCCGGGGCCGCTGGGCACGACGTGGACCACCGAGTTACCCGTGACGCTGGGCTCTGGGAGGAAGGTGTCGAGGGGTGGGAGTTCTTCGGGGCTATCGAGCTGCCAGTCCGCGAGGAAGGTTGTTTGGAGCGCCTGCACGGCCGGGCCGGTCATGCGGGCCGTCACATCGATCCAAGGGCCGACGCCCGGGCGGGTATTGAGCTTGAAGGTCTCGTCGGTCAGGTTCTGGCTGCCGCAGTAGCCGATGGAACCGTCGATCACGGCGATCTTGCGATGGTTGCGGAGATCGATGCGTGCGAAGAGCACACGGATGGGATTTACGGGCAGGGCGCCAACGACCATGACGCCAGCCTCGATCATGGCGCGGCAGATGTCGCTCTTGAGAAATGAGCGGCTGCCGACGCTGTCGACCAGAACGCGGCAAGCGACGCCACGCTTTGCGGCGTGGATGAGCGCGTCGCAGACTTCGATGCTCTTGCTCTGCGGGGCCCAGATGTAGAAGAGGAGGTGGCAGTGGAGGGTTGATGCGTTGATGTCGGCGATGAGTTGGTCCAGGAGTTCCGTCGCGTTGTCGTAGAGCTCGACGTGGTTGCCACGGATCGGGGGCATGCCGCTGACGCGGGTCGCGAGTGTGGCGAGGGGCTTGAAGTCGGTTCCGAGTGCGCTCCAATCAACCTCGTGATGTCGCCAGAGCGCCATCGCGCGCTCTTCGCTGGTGCGGGTGAGGATCTCAAGGCGCCGTGCGCGGCTGGTGCCGATGCCTGTCTCGCCGATGAGGCCGTAGAGCACAAGGCCAACTACTGGTACCAAGAGAAGAAGGAGGAGCCACGCGAGCGTCGTATGAACCGAGACGCGCCGCATCACAACGCGAAGCGAGACCGCGATTCGCACCGCCCACTCCAGCACGAAGAGCACCATCGTCGTCCAGCCGACGGGCGTGAGTGAGGAGAAGAACTCTGCGAGCATGAGGGGCATTGGTGGTTTGACGGTACGGCGGGTGCGGCGCGCATTGGATGTACGCCGCGGCGTGATGAGGCTCTTCATGGCCAATCCAACTTGGAACCGGCTTCCCGGCCGGTTTCTTCGATGGCAACGCGATCGGCTTTGGGCTCGCGACGACCATGATCAGCCCTCGATCATGCCGCCAGATCTCTGAATAACCGTCGCGCGGCCAGAATGATCGTGGCACTTGCACTTGCCGTGCACTTGGCGGCGATCTATGGCCGATGCCTACAGTCAGGACGGTCCGAATGCCCGCCATGATTGGCATGTGTTTGGGTCAACTTCGCTTACCGTTTCAGACACGCCAGACACGGGAAGGCCCATGACCTCTGCCCAAAGCCGTTCCACCGCCGCGACGCTCCTTGCGGCTCCGGATTCGATCAACGCATGGAACCCCGAGTACCTCGAGGCCGAGTTTGTACGGTTCAAGGCGGACCCTTCGGGTGTGCCTTCGGACCTTGCTTCCTTCTTTCGTGGGTTTGAGCTCGCGCTCTCGGGCGAGGGCCCGCAGGTGGGCGGGGCTGCGGGCGCTGGTGGGTCTGGTGGGGCTGGTGGGTCACAGCTGGACCTCAAGGTCTTCGCGCTCGTGCAGGCGTACCGCTCGATGGGGCACGCCTTCGCGAAGATCGATCCACTCGGGCGGAACCCGGCGCGGTACGCGTCGCTTGAGCCCTCGTTCCATGGCATCAGCGAGGCCGAGCTTGGCGCGGCAACCTCGATTGCCGTGATTCCCGGCAAGAGCAGCGCGACGGTCCGCGAGGTGCTCGCGTTCCTTGAGTCCGTCTACTGCGGCTCGATCGGTGCCGAGTTCATGTACGCCGAGGACCCGCGCGAGCGTGAGTTCTTCATCGCGCGGCTGGAGCGCGGCGAGGGCGCGTATCGCCTGACCGACGCGGACCGCATCAAGATCCTTGACCAACTCATCTCGGGCGAGAGCCTGGACAAGTTTCTTGGTAAGCGCTACCAAGGCAAGAAGCGATTCAGCGGCGAAGGTTGCGAGGCGGTCATCCCGCTGCTGCTCTGGATGACCGATCGCGCGGCGGAGCTGGGCACGCAGGAGGTGATCATGGGCATGGCCCATCGCGCCCGCCTCGCGGTCCTGAAGTGTTATCTCCAGAAAGAGATGCCCTCGCTCCTCACGGAGTTTGAGGAGAGCTGGATCGAGCCTGAGCGGCTGGGCTTCGGCGACGTCAAGTACCACCGCGGGCACAGCTGCGACTATGTCACCCCCAGCGGCAAGAGCGTCCATCTTTCCATGCTCAATAACCCGAGCCACCTTGAGACCGTAAACCCCGTCGTGCTCGGGCGCGTGCGGGCCAAGCAGGATCAGGTCGGCGACACAGAGCGCACGCGGATCCTCTCGCTCGTGCTGCACGGCGACGCGGCGATGTCGGGCCAGGGCGTGGTCTTTGAGTGTGCCGCGATGAGCGGTCTTGAGGGGTACAGCGTCGGCGGCACGATCCATATCGCGACCAACAACCAGATCGGCTTCACGACCGATCCCGTCGACGGGCGCAGCTCGCGCTACTGCACGGACGTCGCGAAGGTCACGGGCGCGCCGGTGCTGCACGTCAATGGCGACGACCCCGAGGCCGTGGTGGCCGTGGCGCGGATGGTGGCGGAGTATCGCGCGATGTTCAGGCGCGAGATCTACGTCGACCTTGTCTGCTTCCGGCGCTACGGGCACAACGAGCAGGATGAGCCCCGCTACACGCAGCCCAAGATGTATGCGCTCGCTGACCAGCACCAGGGCGTGCCAGCCAGCTATCGGCGCAAGCTCGTGGGCGCGGGTGTGATCAGCGACGACGCGGCCCAGGCGATTGTTGATCGCGAGAACGCGATGCTCGACGCGGCCCAGGACGCCGCGAAGAAGCAGCCCGTCGATCCCGCCAACGACCCCGGCAAGAATCTTTGGAAGGGCTTCACGACCAAGTACACCTTCGAGTCGCCCAAGACCGCCGTCTCGATGGAGACGCTGAAGGAAGTCGCGGCGGCGATGGGACGCACGCCCGAGGGCTTCAAAGTCCATCCCAAGCTCAAGGCCCTCCTCGCGGCCCGCGCCAACCTTCCAACGCACGGCAAGATCGCGCACGCCGATGCCGAGCAGCTCGCGATCGGCACGCTGCTGGTTGAGGGGTACGACTGCCGCATCAGCGGGCAGGACGTCCGGCGCGGCACTTTCACGCATCGCCACGCGGCGCTGCGCGATGAGCAGACCGGCGAACGCTACCTCCCCCTCTCGAACGTGCGTCCGGGCAAGCAGGGCTCGTACACGGTTTTCGACAGCCTCCTCTCCGAGTACGCAGTGATGGGCTTTGACTACGGCTACAGCCGCGGTGCCCCCAAGTGCCTTGTGATGTGGGAGGCGCAGTTCGGCGACTTCTGCAACGGCGCACAGATCATCATCGATCAGTTCCTCGCGTCGAGCGAGGTGAAGTGGAACCGCTGGAGCGGGCTTGTGCTGCTGCTGCCCCACGGGCAGGAGGGCCAGGGTCCCGAGCACACGTCGGCGCGGCTGGAGCGATTCCTTTCGCTCTGCGGCAACGACAGCATGGAGGTCGTCGCGCCCACGACGGGCGCACAGGTCTTCCATCTTCTGCGGCGCCAGATGCTGCGGAACTTCAGGAAGCCGCTGGTGGTCATGACGCCCAAGAGGTTCCTGCGAGTCGAGACCAGCCCAATCGAGGACCTCATCAAGGGCGAGTTCCAGCACCTGATCGACGATCCCGCGTTCGCTGGCAAGGCTGGCGACAAGGGTGGTCTGGATCCCAAGAGCGTGATCCGCGTGATCTACTGCATGGGCAAGATCTACCACGAGCTCGCCGAGAAGCGCGACGCCGCGAAGCGGACCGACACGGCCCTGGTGCGTGTCGAGCAGATGTATCCCTTCCACGCGGACCTGGCAAAGCGCATCGACGCCCGCTACCCCGCGAGCGCCAAGCGAGTCTGGGCCCAGGAAGAGCCCCGCAACTCGGGCGCGTTCCTCTACATCGCCGATGCGTTCCGCGAGAAGGTGGGCGTTGAGCTCGCGTATTCGGGCCGCGCCGCGTGCGCCTCGCCCGCTGGCGGCAGCGAGAAGGCGTACAAGCTCGAGCAGGAGCGCGTGCTGAGTGCCATCCTCGGCAGCGAGGGCGTGGCGGGCGCGAATGGAACCAACGGCGACCACGCGAGTGGCGCTGAGGCCAAGGGTGCCGCGGCCAAGGCCAAGCGATGAGTTGGGGGAGCGAGATGGGGCGCGGGCCTGGTGTGGTGGGCGTGGTTGACGGTGCGTGATGGTGCGTGATGGCGCGTGATCCAGCGTGCTTCTGAGACTTTCGAGCGTGGCCCGTGCCGCTCGTGTGCGGATTGCAACGGTGTACGGGACAGAGTCCCGTCC
>JBBQGR010000156.1:0-6175 GCA_038323185.1 Phycisphaerales bacterium
CGTCCTGGATCTCGCCAAAGACTTCCTCGACGATGTCCTCGATCGTGACCAGGCCGCTGGTGCCGCCGTACTCGTCGGCGACGATTGCGATGTGGACGCGCTTGGCGAGCAGATCGCCCAGCAGTTCGCGGATGGTCTTGCTCTCGGGGACGAAGACCGCGGGCCTGAGCAGTGCGCGAAGGTCAAAGCCCTTGCCGGCGCGCGAGCCTTCGCCCGCGAGCCAGCGCATCAGGTCCTTGACGTAGAAGACGCCGACGATCCGGTCGACGCTTTGATCATAGACGGGGATGCGCGAGTGGCCGATCTTCCGGATCGCCGCGGTGACGGCGGAGAGATCGTTGATCAGCGGCATTCCCTCCATCTCCGTGCGCGGCGTCATGATCTGGGCCACGGTCCGGTTGCGGAACTTGACGACCGCTTCGATCATCTCGCGCTCGGTCTGGTCGAACTGGCCGTCCTCCTGCGCCTCTTCTACGACGGAGAGGAGCTCTTGCTCGATGGCCTGGCTATCGCTGGTTCTTTCCTTGCCCGCCAGCCGCCGCACGATCTCATCGACGAGCCGTGCCACGGCCCGGAGCGGGGTCAGGAGGACGTACGTCAGTCGCAGGACCGGGGACCATGCGTGGACGGTGATCTCGCCAGCGTGCTTGGCGACCGCCGTCGGGATCGCTACGCCAAAGACCCAGAGAAGCACAGAAGCGGAGAGCGCGCCGAGGACAAGGTCCCAGGCGCCAGGCCCCGACGCCGCCTGAAGCGGGTCGCGAGAGAAGGCAACGAACATGATGAGCGAGACGGCCACCAGCAGGTTGCACACGACCCGTGGCAGCGCCACCGCACTCGCGTGCCCCTCAAGGTCGGCGAGGATCGCCCGGACTCGCGCCGTCGCGCCCGGAGAGTTGCGGATCGCCACGATCTCTTCGAGTGCGTTTCGAGAAAGGTCTCTCAGCGACTGAGCCAATGCTGACAGCACCGACCCCAGGGCCAGAGCCGCACACGCAATCACTAGCCAGCCGAGGCCACCCAACTCAAATCCTCCAGTTCCGGTTCGCGACTCAGCACTCTGATGCCGCGGCAGCTCCGGACCGCTGCTGGCACCGCCAAACTCAATCCTTCAGGTCCTTCCCAAACCGAGCCTCGACACCGAGCGCTTCAAGAACCAGATCCTCCAGAGCGTGCATCACCTCATACCCGGTCTCATCGTGGTCGTCGTGGCCCAGGCAATGCAGCAATCCGTGCATGGCGTAGAGCAACGCCTCCTGACTCCAAGGGTACCCACGCAAAGCCGCCTGGCGATCTGCTTCGTCGACGCAGATGAGGAGATCGGCATCAATTGTGTACAGAATACGATCAAAAGTCAAACATAATCCAGACGGAATTGGCGCGCCCGGCTGGCTCGTGGACTTCGGCGCGCTCAGGTCGAAAGTCAGGACGTCGGTCGTACCCGAAACCCCGGAGAACCGCTGGTGGGCGTCGGCCATTTCCGAGTCGCTGACTAGCCGCACGCGCAGCTCACCACCTACTGCGAGCAGCTGAGCGGCGCGGCGTAAGTGCTTGTCTAGAAACTGAATGTCTTCGGGAGAGACCCGACGCGTGGCGTCCAGAATGGCAAGATCAAGGCCCGGCATGGGACCACTCTAGCGGAACGAGGGCCACACGACGACCTACAGCGTGAAGACTCGCAGGCTTCCGGGGTTGATCATGATCGAGAGTTTCGTCTCGCCGTGGACTTGGGGGTCTAAAGCCATCTGATCGTGGGCCGCGGGAATCGGTGCCGCAAGACGCAACGCTTCGCCATCGACCTGAAGGCGCGATCGGGGGTCGGAGGTCCAGATGGTGATCTGCCGGGCTTGTGCCCGCACGCATCCGTGCGCCAGGCGCAAACGAGATCGGAGGAGCCATATTCCGGCGGCGACGGCGTGGCTTGCGGGGAAGAAAGCAACGTCTAAGAGGCCATCGTCGGGGCGTGCCTCGGGGGCGGGGTCGGTGCGGAGGGCGTACTGGCGCGAATTGGCAACGACGAGGAGTCCGGCCTTGTCTGTGACCAGCGTGACGCCATCGGCCTCGATGCTCATCCGCGGCAGCACCGGCCTCACCAGCTCCGCGAGGATGGGGCGCAGGTACGAGAGATGCGAGATGGGTCCGTTGCGTGTGGCGTCGAGTCGGTGTACGACCGAGGCATCGGGGCCCATCGACGCCATGACGACGAAGGGTGTGGGAGAAGTGGATTCATTCGGAACGGAGCTGGTCGCGATGGAGCCGGTATCGAGCGTTCGAGTGCGGCCCGCGGCGATCAGCCTTGCGGCGTGCGATGTATCCGCCCGGTGGCCGAGTTCACGCGCGACTAGATTCTCTGTGCCGAGCGCGAAGTGGTAGAGCGCGGCCTTGGTGTGGAGGAGCATCGGGAGCGCGTGATGCACGGTGCCGTCCCCGCCCATCACGATGATCGCGTCGAGCTCGCTGGCCGCGGCGGCGAGATGCGAGTCGGCATCGGGCGCGTGAACATCGATGCGTTCTGCGAGCACGCCTCGCGCGCGAAGCGCGGCATCAAGCGATGCGGCAATGGAGGCCGCACGCCCCCGTCCGGCATTGAGATTCAGCAGCAGGGCGGCTCGCATGCGAGGGCGGAGTGTACGGCCGATGAGGCCTTCGGCCGCGAAGAAGCATGCTATGAAGTGGAGTGCCTTCCGAGACTTGCGACCTCGGGCGTGCGACCCAGCTCGCGCGAGCCAGGGTTGGCCATCTGAGAGTTGACACCTTGTACGATGTAAGACACGGGCCGGGAGGCCGGTGTTATTTCGATCTTGATGCGATCTGGGGTTGGTTATGGACCTACTTCGTTGGGCGCGGTGATCGGATCGAGACCCCAGCCTTCGCGTCTTTGGTTCTCGATGTCGAGCATGTCCAGGAAGTCTGTGCGTGTCGTTGTGAGGACGTCGCCGCTGGCGAGGCCGACGTAAACCGTCTCGGGCATGGTCTGGCTCTGCGGCGCGAGGATGAAGACCCAGGCATCGGAGGGACTGTCGCCCTCGTTGTCGGCTGGGAGGCCGAGATAGAAGAAGACGAACTCACCGAGACGCTGGACCGGCGTTGCTGGCCGCGCGTTCATCTCGGTTTGGATCAGCGTCGCGGTTGTTTCTGATTTCATCGAGTCGATCTCAGCGCCCGACAAACCTCCCATCAGCGGATCTTCGCCCGGAAGCAACGCCTCACCAACTGGGTAGGCGAGCAGTCCCGCGGCAGGCGCGATGGGATCGAGGATGCGAAGCTCGGCCAGGGCGTCGGCTACTTCCGCCGCGCGGCCCATCGCGGTGGTGGGATCAATGTCGGCGGAGATTGTTCCTGCGGGCCCCGGAAGCGCGGGGGCCGGGGTGGTCATGTTCCAACCTTGCTGCGCGCCGTTTCCGAACGCTCCGTTGCTGGTAGCGATCACAACTCCGACGATCGCAAGACCGCCGAGCGTGATAACCAGCAGCGGCAACGCGAGGATCGCCGCGACCGCGCGTCCTGGTGAGACGCCCTGTCCATCCTTCAGCATCACGATCGCGGAGACGACCCACCAGACGCAGAAGACCCAGAAGAGATATGGACCGAAGCACGGGATGGCGACGAGCGAGTTGGCGCCGGTCGAGTAGCACATGGCGTGGTAGGTGCGACCCATGCCGCGAGCGGTCGAGCCGGTTGCAATCAGCACCAGATGCGCGGTCGCGCCCCAGACGACGATGAGCAGCATGACCGCGGCCCATGCGCCGAGAACGAAGCCCGCGCTCCCGCCCGCCGACGCTGCGGCCCCCTGCATGCCGCCCCGACCACCGACGCCGAGCATCGGAATCAGCATGATCAGCAGCAGCGGCGAGAGCCCAACGGCGAGATAGAAGAGGCTCGTGAGTGCCGCGAAGATGAACGCTTGCGTTGGCGGGTGGTCTTCGGGCACCATTTTGATGAGGCGTCCGGGCGAGCCCATCGAGCGCACGATGGTGCCGAAGAAGCCGCGTAGGAAGCCGACCTTGCGCCGCTCGAGCCAAGGCATGACGTCGGGCTGGGTGATCTCTTCTCTCACGCCTTCGGTCGGGAGGAGGACCATCTCGTCCATGTCGATGGGGCGCGAGCATGAGACGCAGACAAAGCTCCGCGGCACAAGCTCACCTTGCGGGCCCGTGCCGTAGTAGTCCTGCTGGCAGTGGGGGCAGCAGTAGCGCACGGCGTTGAGCGTGAAGGTGAAGTCGCCAGGCTTGAATCTCGTGCCGCACTCGGGGCACTCGCGAGCCTTGATGTTCCAGAGGGTGTAGTCGCAGTTTTTGCAGCGCATGGTGGGGCGTCATCCAGATTCCAAGGCACACTGCAAGCCAGGGCGCGGTGTGGAGCGGGGGCATGGTACCGAGAAACGGGAAGGTGGTGCGCGGCCAGGGCGCTTGCTTCACTTTTTGTTCACGCCACTCTGTCCGGCTTCGCCGCTTGGGTCTTTCGCACGATCGGGAGCGCGAGCCACGCGAGCACGAGCATCGGAAGCGGGAAGCCCGTGATGGCCGTCCATACGGCCATGCCGAAGGTGGCCCAGAACGCTTCCTGCGAACTCATTTCCGTACGCGAGCCGAAGTGGGCCGACATCTGCGCGTAGGTCACCAGGACCATCAAGACTTCTAGAGCCAGTTTGAGCAGGCACCAGCGGCGGAGCAGGGCCACCGATCCCGGAAGCCGCCGGCGCAGGTTTCGCGAGACTTGCAAGAGCCACACGGCCATCGCGATCCGCAGCAGCACGAGCGCCACGTCGGGGATTCGATAGAAGCGCATGCCGCCGGAGAGATCATCGTGCGAACCGGGCGCTTGCTCGATCAGCCAGGCTGCCAGGTACGGGTGAGCCAGAAGCCAGGCCGAGTGCACAAGACTGATGATCGCGAAGGCCACGCAGAGCCAGCCGAGGACCAGGGGCCACGCGGGCGCGCGATGAGCATCTCGGATCTCACCGGGCTGAGTCGGTGGCGTGTGTGGCGAGACATGCGCGTCGCCCGGAGTGATCGGCACGGTGGATGGTGGCTGTGGCGATGCGTCTGCTTGCAAAGGTTGCCTCGATCTGGACTGAGGGGCACTCGCTGGGGGCTTGCTCGGTGGCACTGGCGTCTGGCGCGTGGCCTTGCGCGATGGGTATTGGGCGAGCACTACCTGAACTCTTGGGCTGAACTACTGAACGCGAGTCTGGGCGCGTGTCCTCCAGGTTGCGATGTACTCCCGGACGCTCCTACGCCTGAACCAGATCAGGAGGAACAGGGGCATCGCGAGCCCGAGGAGCAGGCTCCAGAGCGTGCCCCAGGTTGCCGTGCCATACACAAACCAGTTCGAAGTGAGAAAGGCTGGAGGAGGGGTGGCTCCCCCGGCAGTGGCCATCTGTTTGGCGAGGACTTCCTGCTGGACGCGCATCGCATCGAGGGTGACGAGGAAGGTGACGGCGGCACCCACGATCTCGATGCCGATCTTGATGAGGGACCAGAGCCTGAGCCGGGCCGGGGCCGTGGGAGACATCTTGTAGAGCTTGTATCCCAGCACCGAGAGCCACACGTTGATAAAGAGCGCGGGCCCGTAGTACATCGAGCTCAGCGCAATACTGCGGGGAGATTGCGTCAGCCCCATCGTGGCGGACTGTTCGGGAGGCATCACTTGCGCAAGGCCGAGCATGAAGAGTGGTGCCGCCAACGACATGATGGCGACCAGCGCGATCAGCACGCCATAGACAAGGCAAATGATTCCGAGCACGCCCGGCCAGGAAGGCTCGAGCTGCGCCAGGCTCAACTGCCCGGGCGAGGTGGGTGGCGCAATCGGAGGCGGGGGCGCCCGCCGAACGACACCGGCCGCCACCGGCTGGTCCGGTCCATTCGAGGTTTCGGTATTTGGAAGCATGTAGCAACTCCGCCAAGGTGTACGCGAACCGCGCTCACAGCGTAACGGTTCGCAACCTCACGGATCGCAATGTAAGCCACATCGCCGTCGATGCCAACCCGCGGCGTTACCGCCCGGTCTTGAAACCGCGGATCAGGCGCTTGGGAGGCATCTTGCTGGGCACGATCCCGCCGGGGAACTTGGAGGCGTCGACCTTCTCGGCCTGGGCTGGCAGCGTGGGGTTCAGCGTCGCTTCGTACTTGCCCTGCTTGGGCGGCTGGGACTTGGGGGCTGGCGGCGGCGTGCC
>JBBQGR010000157.1:0-6144 GCA_038323185.1 Phycisphaerales bacterium
GGCGACCGGCGCGCCGTGACCATCATGATCGTCGGTGGTTGTCGCCGCGGCGGCCGCGGTGTTGAATGCCGCGAGGATGAGGGTGCTCATCGTCGCCGCCTGTCTCGCGCGTGTGAGCATGTTCCGGATCTGCATGGCAAGACCTCCCGAGCGCAGCGCCAACTGGCGACGCGAACCGGGCGCAGCATCGGGCGTTTGAGCGTCTCTATTGATGCGATGCAGCGAGAACCGGCCCTAGTGCTACGCGCTCGCGCGGATCGACCCGCGCTCTCGCGCCAGTTCGACTCGCAGGGCCTGCGCCAGCTGCTCGTACTGCTCGACGCGGTTGTAGAGCTGGGCAGAGATCCGTATCACGCGCGTGTTATCGGGGCCGAATCGCCAAACCGGCGTGACGATGCGGTGCGTGTTATAGAGCGCGTCCTGGAGTGCGTCGTCGTACTCCGTCGGGCGCGACCGCAGCTCGGGGGCGGGCTCGGGGAGCGGCAGCGTGCACATGCTCCCGACCATGCGCTCGGGGCAGGGCTCGTCGATGCCCATCGCGTTGCAAACGACCTCGCGTCCCTTCATGATCAGCTCATGGTTCTTGCGATAGAGCGCGGGCCAGCCGCCGGGGAGGAGGCCGCCCATCTCGGTCACGGCGTTCGACATCGCGAGGATCGCGGTATAGTCCGCCGTACCCATGTAATCAAAGTCGCGGAGGAACAGGGCGCGGTCGGGACGAACCTTGTTGGCTCGGCTCGAGAGCGCGAGCGTGCGGAACTGGTCCTGACGATCGGGGCGGACGCAGAGGAAACCCGTTCCCTTGGGCGCACTCAGCCACTTGTGCCCCGAGCCGATGAAGTAGGTCGGCGCGAGCGCGGCGAGATCAACGGGGATCTGGCCGACGGAGTGGGCCCCGTCCAGCACGGTGTCGACGCCGCGACGGTTCAGCTCGGCCAGGATCGGCGCGACGGGGAAGATCAGCGAGGTCGCGGAGGTGATGTGGCTGACAAACGCCAGCCGAGTGCGGGGCGTGACGCACGCGAGCACGCGCTCCACGACGGTCGCTGGGTCGGTGTTCGGATAGGGGATCGCCGCGCGAACGACCTTGGCCCCGGTCCGGGCGCAGACGCGATCAAGCTCGTTCGAAAGAGACTGGTACTCGTGATCGGTGATCAGGACCTCATCGCCGGGATTGAGGTCGGCGTTGGCAAGGATCGTCGAGATCGCGATGGTCGCGTTCGCGACCGGTGCCACGTCCATCGCGCGGCAGTTCACGAAGCGTGCCAGCGACTCGCGCACGCCGTCCATCAGGTGCTCGAGATCAACCTTGAAGAAGCGGACGGGGTCGCGCTCCATCCGGTCGCGATAGGCCTGCTGAGCCAGCGTCACGGGACGAAGGACCGCGCCATAGCTGCCATGGTTCAGGAAGCAGAGCGTCGGATCGAGCTGCCACATTCCAGGCTTGATCGACAGGCTCTGCGGGCCGCCCCCAGCGCAGGCGGTGCCGCCCTTGGGCTCGGCGGACATGGCGGAAGCGTGTGAGGTGTTCAGCGAAGTGTTCAGCATGGGTGTCGTGTTCAGGGTGTTGGGCACGGCGGAGACTTCCAAGCGCTGATAAGGGGGGAGGGCGGAGGGGAAGTGGCGCTGATGATCGACACGGCGTGGACACGGTCTCGGAGCGGGCCATCGCGGCACAGATCGCGAGTCAACCCGGGGGAGTTGATCGGCTCGCACTCGCGCCGACGATCAATGCTTGATGAGGACTTTCGCAAGGGGTCGCCACTCTCGCAAAGAGGGTAGGGCGCGGCCTCCCTTTCAGGCCTCCTAACCTGACACCCGTGCCCAACCCCACCCAACCGAGGCTGCTGCTGATCACGACGTTTGGACTGGGGAAGATGCGTCCAGCCTCGGGGACGTGGGGCTCGATGCCGCCGGTGGTGCTCGCGGCGGCCATGCTCGCTTCGGGAATCTCGGCGCAGGGCGTCTGGTTTCATCTCGTGCTTGGCGCGGTGGTGGTCTTCTTCTCGCTGGCCTGCCTGATGCAGGGCGACGAGGCCGAGGGCAAGTGGGGCAAGGACCCGAGCAACGCGGTGGCCGATGAGACCGCCGGGCAGTGCTTCTCACTCATGTTTCTCCCAGCCGCGGCGACGGCGACGTGGCAGATGGCGATCTTCAGCCTCGCGCTGGCGTTCATCTCATTCCGGGTTCTGGACATCGTGAAGCCCTGGCCGGCGCGCCAGCTCCAGCGGCTTCCGGCGGGACTGGGGATCCTGATCGATGACGTGATCGCGGGCATCTACGCCGCGGCGGTCGTTCAGATCGTGCTCAGGATGGCGTAGGCTCCGGCGGTGGGTCCAAGAACCAGCCAAAACGCACGAAGATCGATGGAGGGATCCCGCAACGCCGCTTGGGTCGTCGCCAGTGAGTGGCGGCGCGCTGCGGCGTGGTGTATAGGTTGATACAGGTGCGGGAGGGCGGGCGGCTAGGAACACCGCCGCGCCGATCACGTACGAACATGTGCGATGCAGACATCTTTCTCTGGACAACGCTGACACCACCCCGCCACCAGTCCGATACCCCTCGAAGGACCACGGCACAGCGCATCTGAAACACGCATGAGCGACACGAGACGCAAGGAGATCGGCTGGCTGCTTGCCGAGGCGCTCGTCCTCCCCGAGGGCGAACGTGACGCATTCCTGCGTCTTCGCATCGGCGAGGATCCGCAGGCGCTGGCCCTCGCACGATCGCTGCTGGTGGGGCACGCTTCGGCGACCATCGGTGAGGCTTGCAACCAGGGACCGGTGTCCAACTTCTCGAGCAGCGATCTTGCCGAGGGCATCACGCAAGCGCCCGCCGCGGGACCAAGGCTCGCGAGCGAACCGGCATCGGGGCGTGATGAGCGCATCGGTTCGTACCGGCTGATGGAGATCCTTGGCGAGGGCGGCATGGGCGTGGTCTATCTCGCAGAGCAGGAACGCCCGCGCCGGACGGTGGCGCTGAAGGTGATCCGGCCGGGCCTTACCACGCCGCGGCTGCTGCGGCGCTTCGAGCTTGAGAGCCAGGTGCTGGGGCGACTCCAGCATCCGGGCATCGCGCAGATCTATGAGGCCGGGATCGCCGACCTCTCCGGCACTGGCGCGCTGATGAGCGGTCGGCCATTCTTCGCGATGGAGCTGGTCCGAGGCCTGACGCTGACAGAACACGCGCGCACGAATGGACTCAGCGTGGCGGAGCGGCTGGCGATCTTCGTGCGTATCTGCGAGGCCGTGCAGCACGCGCATCAGCGCGGCGTGATCCACCGTGATCTCAAGCCCGGGAACATCCTCGTCGACTCATCAGGACAGCCCAAGGTGCTGGACTTTGGCGTGGCTCGAGCCGCGGACGCTGGCGCGGATGGTGAGGAGGGCGACGGCGTCACGATGCAGACCGACGCGGGGCAGCTGTTGGGGACCCTTCCGTACATGAGCCCCGAGCAGGTATGGGCGGCAGCGCGGACCTCGACACGCGCTCGGACGTCTACGCGCTGGGCGTCATTCTCTTTGAGTTGCTCAGCGGGCGCCTGCCGCACGCGGTCTCGAACAAGACGATCGTCGAGGCGGCGAGGATCATCGGAGAGGATGCACCCGCCAACCTGCGCTCGGTGGATCGCTCGCTTCATCCCGAGCTCGCCGTGATCGTGCACAAGGCTCTGGAGAAGGACCGCGCGAGGCGATACCAGTCAGCCTCGGAGCTCGGCGAAGACGTCGGCAGGTTCCTGCGCAGCGAGCCGATCCTGGCGCGCCCGCCCAGCGCGGCGTACCAGCTTCGCAAGTTCGCGGCACGCAACAAGGGGCTCGTCGCAGCTTTGATCGCCGCCGTCATCATGCTCGCGGGCACCGCAGTTGGAACGTCGATCCTCGCAGCGGACCTGCGCGTGCAGCGCAACACCGCCATCGCCCAGACCACGCGTGCCGAATCCACGAGCCGCTTCCTCCAGCAGATGATCCTCTCTGTCACGCCCGAGGAAGCGGGCGGACGCGAGCCAACGGTGCGCGAGATCGTGGATGTCGCATCGATGGACGTTGATCGCGCCCTCGCGGATTCGCCCGAGGCCGAGGCCAGCGTGCGCCTCATGCTCGCGCAGGCCTACCACGCGCTCGGCAAGCTCGACGCGGCGCGGCCGCAGTACGAGCAAGCGCTCTCGCTTGCGACCTCGCTCTTTGGCGAGGGTGACGCTCGCACGCTCGTCGCGACCCGCGGCATGTCTGGACTCCTGTCTGACCGGGGCGAGTTTGACGAGGCCGAGCGCCTCGCGCAGCTCGCGCTCAACGTGACCACCGCACAGTTTGGTGAGCACTCTGGCGAGACCGCACTCTCACGCATGAACGTCGCGCGCGTTCTGCAGGAGACGGGCCGCTCTCAACAAGCACGCCCGATGATGCGCGAGGCCCTCGCGGACGCTCGGGCCGCGTTTGGTGATCGCCACCCGGAAGTCGTGACGGCGCTCCACAACCTGGGCACCATGTTCAAGGACATGGGCGATACGAAGGAAGGGATCCCGCTGCTGCGCGAGGCCCTCAAGCTCCGCATCGAGACCATGGGCGAGGACCATCCGCACACGCTCTACACCAAGAACAACCTCGCGGCCGCGCTGCAGCGCGATGGCCAGACAGAAGAAGCACTCACGCTCATCCGCGAGACGCTCGCCGCGAGAGAGCGCGTGCTCGGGAAGGATCATCCCGCCACCATCACGTCGCGATCCAATCTCTCCGTCGCACTCATCGAGGCCAAACACTTCGAGGAGGCGCTGCCGCTCGCGCAAGGCGTCTACACGGATTGGACAGGGGTGCTCGGCGAGGATCACCCCAAGACCATGGTCGCGATGGGCAACCTCGCGTATCTACTTGAGGACCTGGGCCGGCTCGACGAGGCCGAGAGCCTCTATCGGAAGGCCATCGAGATCCGGAAGCAGGCCAGTGGCGGCAAAGACCCAGAGACCTGGGCCCCGATGAACAACCTCGCGATGCTCCTCCAGAAGCGCGGCGACCTCGCCCTTGCCGAGGAGCAGTACCGCGAGCTGATCTCCCTCTGCGAGTCGGCCCTGCCTCCGGATCACATCTACACCGCCATCTTCCGCAGCAACTTCGGCGAGTGCCTGGGCCTCATTGGCAAGCGCGACGAGGCAACGAAGGTCCTGCAAGTGTCGCTCGAAGTTCTCGAGAAGAAGGTCGGGCCTGACCACGCCCGAACGATCAAGGCGCGCGAGCGGCTGGCCACACTCGCACGCTGACGCTCGCCGCCACGCAACTCACCCCGCCCTGAAGCAGGCCCAGGCCGCATCCATTGAGAGCGCCTGCGTTGCCGCGAGCGGGGCGAAGGTCTCTGGACCAGCCGCGCCAGCGCGGGCCCGCCTTCGGTAGAACGCGAACTCGATTGAGTCCTCGGGATCGGGCCGCACGATGGGAACATCGGACCCGAACCAGAGGTCCGTGCCGGGCCGAAGTCCGCGCGCGATGAGATCTCGCAGCGGCAGGACGCGGTCCAATCTCCCGGGGAACTGGCGTGAGAGCACCTCGATGTCATAGAGCGCGTGGCAGGGCTGCACGCTGCACACCACACCAAGCTCGGCAAAGCGATGAACATCGCGCTCGTCGATGAGCTCGGCGTGCTCGATGCGGAGCATGGGTGTTGCATTGCGGGCCGCGATCCAGCCCGAGCCCTCACGCGACTGACCCGTGCGCCCGAGCGCACGCTCATGCGCATCCAGCACCGCGCGGACCGCGCCATCGCCGATGGCATGCACCGCGAGCCCAAGCCCCAGCGCGCCGGTGCGATCCAGCGCGTCATCGAGCTCTCGCGGCGTGACGAGTGGCGTCCCACACTCGTGCCCCTCAATCGGATCCGCGAATGGCTCCAGCGTCCAGGCCGTGCGCGCGTTCAGCGTCCCATCGGCAAAGACCTTCGCGCCCGCAAGACGCACACGCCGCGTCGTCCATCCATCGGCCGACGCGACCGCCGCATCAAGATCCGCGATCGCCGGATAGAGCCAGACCGACTGCTGCAAGCGGCCCGCGCGATCAAGCTCGGCCAGAATCTCCCCAAGCAGCGGCGGGGAGAGCAGGTCGTGCACCTCCGAGAAGCCCTTCGACGCGAGGTCCGCGAGCGAACGCTCGATCATGGCCT
>JBBQGR010000158.1:0-6104 GCA_038323185.1 Phycisphaerales bacterium
TACATGGGCCTGGCGATTCTGGCGATGGGAGTCGCCGTGTCGCTTCCCATCCACCGCCTGGCGGGCGTTGGACTCGCTGGCTTCGAATCCAACGACGCTGATCCATTTGATGATCCCGAGCGCCGACGCCGCACGTATCGCTGGCTCGCCATCGGCGCAATCGTCCTGATCGGTGTCTGTGCCCTGTCCTACGTCCCCGGCATCGCCAGCCCGCGAAAGGGGTCTTATCGTTGGATCGGCTTTCCCGGCTCGGGCAAGGGCGAGGGTGGCCTCTCCATGCAGCCAAGCGAGATCGCCAAGTGGGGCCTGGCCCTCTTGATTGCGTGGTACGCGGCCGTACGGGGGCCACATCTTGCCAGGTTCACCACGGGCTTGATTCCCGCGTTGATCGTTGTCGCGGCGGTCGCGGGTTTCATCGTCATCGAAGATCTTGGCACCGGCGTGCTGATCGCGGCGGTCGCGTGCGTCATTCTTCTCGCGGGCGGGGCTCGGGTTTGGCAGTTCCTCCTCTTCATTCCACTCGCGGCCGGCGCCATCGCCTACGCGATCATGACCAGCGAGTACCGCGTCAAGCGCATCATGGCCTTCGTTGATCCCTACGCCGATCCGCAGGGCATCGGCTATCACACGATCCAGTCCCTCGTCGCCGTAGCGGGGGGCGAGGGCTTCGGCCGCGGTCTTGGGCATGGCCTTCAGAAGTTTGGATATCTGCCCGAGGACCGCACGGACTTCCTCTTCGCCATTATCTGCGAAGAACTCGGCATCGCGGGTGCCGCGCTCGTCATCACGCTCTTCCTGACGCTCCTCTTCACGGGGCTTGCGATTGCTTCCCGCGAGCGATCGCCGATGCTGCGGCTCTTCACGCTCGGCGTGATCGCGACCGTCTGCCTTCAGGCCCTCATCAACCTAGCCGTCGTCACCGGACTTGCACCAACCAAGGGCATCGCGCTGCCGCTTCTCTCCAGCGGCGGTACCGGCTGGATTCTGACCGCCTTCTCCCTGGGCCTGCTCATCGCGATCGATCGCGGCAACGCTGGTTTCGCCGCGGCCGAAGCAGGCCGCGCGGATGATCTAGGGCTTGATCAGGCCGCTCCCTCGTTTGCGCCAGCCGCCGCGGGCTCAGCAACCAATGCGACACGAAGCGATGCGCCGAGCAAGCACCCCTCGTCGGTCCCGTCCGCCGCGTGAGCCATCCATTCGAATCGGCAATCTAGCCGCTAATCCAACCGCTAATCAATGAGCGCCGCGCTGCAATCACAGGCCCACCATTACGACGCGGCTCTGGCCCAGCGCACCACACTCACGGTCCTCTTCGCCGGCGGCGGTACTGGCGGGCACATCTTTCCCGCGCTCGCCGTCGCGGAGGCGCTCCTCGCGATGAGGCCCGGCGTGCAAGCTCGCTTCCTCTGCTCGTCGCGCCCGCTTGATGCCCAAATCCTCAGCGCGCAGCGCGTCGCCGGCGCGCCCGCCGAATTTGCCGCGGTTCCAGCGCAGCCCTTCGGCCTGCGACCTCGCGCGGCGATCCGGTTCCTTGCATCTTGGGGAGGCGCGGTCAGGGCCGGTCGCGAAGAGATCCGCGCGGCCCGTGCTCGTGGACCAGTGATCGTCGCCGCGTTCGGGGGGTTTGTCGCCGCGCCCGTGGTGCAGGCGGCGCGCGCCGAGCGCGTGCCCACGCTGATGGTGAACCTCGACGCGATCCCTGGCAAGGCCAACCGCTGGATCGCGCGCCACGCGAGCCGCGTTCTCACCGCCGCGCCAGCGCAGGGCACCAGCTGGACACAGATCCGCCCGATCGTTCGGAGTGCGAGCGTGACAGATCGCACGCCCGCAGAGTGCCGCGCCGCGTGCGGTCTTGATGCCAGCGCGCCAGTCCTCCTCATCACCGGCGGCAGCCAAGGTGCTGGCTCGATCAACGCATTCATGAGCGCCTTCGTGCGTGAGCACGCGTCCGCGATCTCAGGCTGGCAGATCCTTCATCAGACCGGCAAGGACGGCGCCGACGAGATGCGTGCGGCATACGCCGCGGCGGGAGTTCGAGCGAGCGTCACGCCATTCATCACCGCCATGGGCCTGGCCTGGGGCGCGGCGGACGCAGCAGTGGGGCGGGCCGGAGCCGGAACCGTCGCCGAAGCATGGGCCAATCGAGTGCCGACCCTCTTCTTGCCCTATCCCTACCACAAGGATCAGCACCAGAAGTTTAACGCGATGCCGCTCGTGAGCACTGGTGCCGCCTTCCTCGCAACCGACCACATCGACGCCTCAGCCAACATGCGCGACGCAGGCCTACTGCTCGCATCGCTCCTGACCAACGAACAGACGCAGGAAGGCCCTCGCACGAAAATCCGCGCGGCACTCGCCGCACTCGGCCCCGCCGACGGCGCTGCAACGGTCGCAACGCAGATCCTCGAACTAGCGCGATAGACCAACTTGCCCGGTAGGCACCCCCGGCCCCGCCGCTAATCGAGCACGGTACACTTTCGGCATGCACGGCGGAGCCGTCACACTTCCTTCCCGAGCCACCTGCGTCGTCTGGCACGCAAAGCGAAGCACCGCGCCCAGCGACCTCATCGCGGCGCTGCGGCGGCCCGGCTTTGATCGCGTCGATTGCGACAGCCCCTTCGCGGTGATCGCACACATCGGGCTCCTTCGCAGGTCCGCCCCGACCGCGCCGATCGTGCTGCTGCTTGTGGATCCAGTCCGGTTGGCGCCACAGATTGCAGGACTCCTGGCCGTGCTTGAGCGCATCGCGCCGAACCTCATCTTGTGGGCCTTCGCGGGCGGGGCCAGCCCCTCGATCCGCCAAGTGTCGAGCGATGAGTTGCTGGGGACTCGCTCGGCCGCAGCGGCACCGTCGCCGCTTGGTTCGCCGGTCACCATCGCGCCTCGGTACCAGCAGCCTGCGCCGTTGAAGCTCGCTGTGACGGAAGAGATTGTCTCGAGCGTTGACCCCGCCAGCAGCGATTCACGGATCGACCTGCCAGTGGCCGCCGCGGCCCGAGCCCCCGCCGCGACCGCGCTGCGAATCAGCGACGATGGCTCCGAATACCAATCAAAATCCGATCAACGTGAGGGTCAGGCAGGGATGTCCCTGGCTCAATCTTCCAAGCAGCTCCTTTCCGACGAAGAATTGGCGATGTTGCTGGCCGATGATGCCGAGAATAGTGGGGCGTAGGTGCTTGGGACCATGTTTCTGCTCTCTGCCAGTCGGGTGCGTCACCCCTCGTGGAAAGATGGGCCTTAGCATGACCCCGGCAGGCATCGCGCACGTACCACGGACGGCCCGCCCCGCGCACGGATCGCGCGCCGGAGTCAATTGCCGTGTCAGAAGGCCACCGCTCATCGATGGATTCCATACCGATGCCAGACCTGCGCGTGGTGCTGGTTGGTCGCACAGGTCTGGATTCGACGCTGCGCCTTGATCCGATGATCGAGCTTGTTCGCGTCGGATCGGCCCTCGAAGCCGTGGGTGAGGTGGCCTCGCCGCCGCCGGGCACATCGCCCGCGCGAACGGCCGTCGTGATCTCCCACGATGCCGAGGCCGAGCTCAACGAAAAGTCTTCACAGAGCCACGAGCACCTTGCGGACTTTGTCGCGAGCCTGCGCCTCGCGGATCCGCACGCGGTGGTGATGGGTGTGAGCCCGTGCAACGGGACGGCCCGCTACTACGACGCGCTGGTCTCGCTGCCTGTGACGCCGCACGCGTTCCGACTCGCAATCAGCCAGCCCGCGCGAGCCGCAGGTTCGAGATCCACGGAACCTCCAGCGAATCCACCCGCGCCACAGCCCGCCGCCGCGTGGAGCGATTCGGGACTGGAACTTCCGCCAGCCATTGAGCCCAGGCCAGCGCCGATGGGCACATCGGCCATGAGCTCGGGTGATCTCTTGCTCGTTTCGATGCTTCTCAAGGGTCAAGATCCCGAGCCCGCGGCGGTGGCGATTCTGCGAGAGCGCAGCGGCGACGACTCGCTCACGTTCCACACGGATCCCGCTGGCGCAGCCCCGGCAGAGAGCGATCCGCGTGCGCAGACGGTCGCGTGGGAGGGCGTGGTCTTTGGACGACTCACCGCCGCACGCCCCGCGCCGAACGCTCTCGCGCAGCACGCGCGATGGCTCGCGGGCTGGCTGAGGCTGCGCGATCAGCAGAGCCAGCTGAGGACCGCGGCCTTCACCGATCCTCTCACGGGCTCATGGAACCGGCGATACTTTGATCGCTTTCTCGCCACCGCCATCGACGCGGCCCGCGCGGGACGGCGGCCCGTCACGATCCTGCTCTTCGACATCGACAACTTCAAGCACTACAACGATCGCTACGGGCACGAGGCCGGTGATGAGATTCTCCGCGAGACCGTGCGGCTGCTGCGCAGCGTGATCCGTCCGACCGACCGCGTCTGCCGCGTGGGCGGCGATGAGTTCGCGGTGATCTTCCACGAGCCCGACGGCCCGAGGCAAGAAGGCTCCAAGCACCCGGCGACGGTCTTCCAGCTCGCGCAGCGCTTCCAGCAGCAGGTCCAGAAGCATCGCTTCCCGAAGCTCACTGACTGCGCGGCGGGAACGCTCACGATCTCGGGCGGCCTCGCAACATTTCCATGGGACGGCGCGACGCCCGCTGAGCTGCTCGCGAAAGCGGACCAGCTCGCGATGGCGAGCAAGCGCCAAGGCAAGAACGCCATCACACTTGGGCCCGGCGCGATGCACGAGTGAGTTCGCGGTGATTGGCAAAAGAGTGGCGCGGCGACCGCTTCCGGGTGCCGCGGCAAGAGCTGACATGCTCTGGTTCTTGGGCCGCGATCCGATCAGCGACGGCGGCGGAAGATTACAAGTGCGCCGATCGCGGCGAGCGAGGCGGCACCCGGCGCTGGGATCGTGAGGACGCGGATGTCGTCGGTCGCGCCGCTGGTGCGGAAGTTGTACCGCACCTCGAATCGCGAGAGCGTGATGACGAAGCGATCGGCATTGGCCGAGAGCTCAAGGCCCCGGGCCGTGTTGTCGGCGTAGGTCGTTCCGACGGCACCGAGGATCGCGTCCGAGCCGTTCAGGCCCGCACGGAAGATGATGATGCCGATGATGGGCTGGCTGAATCGGACGAAGCCCTCGTAGACGCTCTCGGCGCCGCCGACAGGATCGCTGTAGATGTAGTGGCTGTTGACCATCGTGCCGGCGGGAATGATGCCGGGCGTGAGGGACGCGTTGCTGTCGTACGTGCCAGCGGTCGTGGCATCCACGGCGAGCGGTGTGGTCAGCGTGAAACGCTGGACCTCGTTGAAGGCCCACACGTCGGAGTTGCTCTCGAGGGCGCCCAGCGCCGTCGAGGCGGGCCGGGCGATCACGGCGGTGGAGCCGCCCGAAGCAACGATGATGGCGTGGGAAGTTCCGGCGGCCAGCGCGAGGGCTGAGGCCACCACGATCGTGGGGGGCGTTCGCATGTCTGTCTCTCCATCTCGGCCGGGCTTCCGCCCGGTGTTGATTGCTTAACGCCCGGCGTCGCGGCGTCTTGCCGAGGTCCCGAGAAAATCTCTTTGCCCACCGGTGTGAAGCCAAAGAAAAAGGGACCAACGCTCGGTGCGTTGGTCCCTTGGATGTGGTGCTGCGTCGAACTTCGTGGACAGTCCGCCGGGCCGGATCAGTGCTGCACGGATCAGCGCTGAACGGGGCTGCCGGGCTCGCCGACGATCGCGTCGCGCAGGCCCTGGGTGGTGTCGACCGGCGGGGGCGCACCGACAACAGCGTGGCGGTCCGCGCCGAGGGCTTCGGCGGCGGCGCTGGCCTCGTCGAGCATCAGCTCGTCCTCGTCCATGTCCTCCTCGATCTCGACGAGCGGCTTGACCTTGATCTCCTGATACGCCCGGAAGCCCGTGCCCGCGGGGATCAGGTGGCCGAGGAGCACGTTCTCCTTGAGGCCGATCAGGGTGTCCATCGCGCCTCGGAGCGAGGCCTCGGTCAGGACCTTCGTGGACTCCTGGAAGCTGGCACCCGAGAGGAACGAGTCGCTCGAGAGCGCGGCCTTGGTGATGCCCAACAGGAGCGTGCGGCCCGTGGCGGGCTTGGCGCGCTTGGCCTTGGCGCCGTCCTTGCCGGCGGCCTCGGCCTTGGCGTTGGCTTCCTTG
>JBBQGR010000159.1:0-6100 GCA_038323185.1 Phycisphaerales bacterium
CGGCAACCGGCCGCAGCGGCAGGACCACCGGTGCCTGGGCGAACGCGAGCGAAGCGAGGCCCGCCGCGGCGACGACCGCGGCAAAGAGGCCGGTGCGCGAGATCACGCGGTTGGACTGAACGGTCTGAACGATCGGGGCGATCTTGAGAGGCATCAGGGTTTCCTCGCTCGGGTGGATGGGCACGGCACAAAGGACACGGACAGAAAAGAGACTGAAAGGAACAGCGAAAGAGCAGAGACTTGACGTTCGCGGCGGGCAAGGCCGCGGGGGACTGATCCGGGTCCGGTACGGATCCTCGCCCGATGAAGTTTCGCCCAGATCTGCCGAAACCGCAAGGACTTCTTCCAAAGATCAGGCACATTACCCGCGCCGGCCCCAACGAAGCACAAAAACCTCCCGAGTGCGCCCGGGAGGTTCAGGTGAAATGTGGAACTCGTCGGGCCAGCGGAGGCCATGTTGGGCGCAATTGAGCAACGAAAAGGTCGCTCGCGTGCCGGACTTGCGTGAGGACTCTTACTTCTTCGCGGCGGCCTCGATGGCCTTCTTGGCTTCTTCGGCGGTCAGCGCCGTGACCTTCTCGATGAGGACGGGCTCGTTGGGGACGTCGCCCATGCCGTTCTTGTTGCCGGTCTGCACGCCCTTGATGGCGTCGACGACATCCATGCCCGACACCACCTTGCCGAAGACGGCATACGCGCCGCCATCGGGCTGGGTCTGGTCGAGGAAGGCGTTGTCCTTGACGTTGACGAAGAACTGCGACGTGGCACTATCGACGGTCTTGGGGTTGGGGCTGCGGTCGCCCAGGCGAGCCATGGCGATCGTGCCGCGCGTGTTCTTGAGGCCGTTCTTCCACTCGTTCTTGATCGTGTCGTTGGTCTTCTTCTGCTTCATGTCGGGCGTGAAACCGCCGCCCTGGATCATGAAGCCGTCGATCACACGGTGGAAGATCGTGCCGTCGTAGTGCTTGGCCTCGGCGTACTGCTTGAAGTTCGCCGTCGAGAGGGGGGCCTTCTCGTTGTTCAGTTCCAGAACGATCTCACCCTTGCTGGTCTTCATCGAGAAATACAACAGTGACTCCTTGGCTTGGTCTTTGGGGGCTGACTCTTTGGTTTTGTCGGTGGGGGCGGGCATGACAGGCGTGACTGGAGACGTCGGCGTCGCGGGCTGGGCAGGCGTGGCAGGCGTGGCATGGGTGACCGGAGAAGTCGCCTGGCCAATCGCCATGCCGCAGAGACCGAGAACACTGAGTCCGACGATCAGAGCCGACATCTTCATCGCGAATCTCCAGCCTGCTTGCTTGCCCACTGCAGCGGCGCACCAGCGACGCTCCACCCGGCCTTGATCATAGTCGAGGCTCCCGGCAATCGCCCCGGCTGAATTTAGCGCAACCGACGTTCTCGGACTGGGCCGTGCGCGCACGACGGTGGATTTACCCAACGCTCGTCCAACGGGCCTTCACTCCAAGCGGCAACAAGCCGATCCACCGTGCGTCCAGCGTCTACCAATCACCCATGAGGGGGAACCCGTGCGCGATCCGGTCAATCACCGACAGTTGGCGCCCCTCTCTGAGGCGGAGCTGCACACCATCCTGACCACCTTGGACGAGTCGGTGCGGCCGAGCGGCAAGGCGGCCAAACGTGGGCGCGAGCGCACGCAGTTTCAGGTCGGGGAGATTGCGATCACGGTCCACCAGCCCGGCGGCGGCAAGGGCCTCTTCCGCGCGTACTCGCGCGATCTCTCTTCCAGCGGCATGGGCTTTCTCTTTGGCGGCTTCCTGCATCAGAAGACGTTGATCGATGTCCAGCTTGTGACGACGATGGGCGAGATTCGCTTGATCCGCGGCAAGGTCTCGTGGTGCCAGCACGTCACGGGCAAGCTGCATGGAATTGGCATCGAGTTCCTAACGGCCATTGAGCCGCGGACGTTCATCGATCCCACGCGCTCGCGCAAGGGGGACCCGCGCGCGGCGGCGCCGGTCGTCACTGGCACGGTGCTGCACCTTGATGACGAGGAGATGGACCTCGAGCTGCTGCGGCTGCACTTCCGCCAGACGCCGGTACAGATCATCCCTGTCAAGAACATCAAGGACGCGGCGGCGGTTCTGAATGAGAAGCCCGTCGATCTCATCCTGTGCGAGCTCAATATCGGTCAGGAAACTGGCGAGGCCGCGATCCCCGCCATGCGCGAAGCCGGGTACGGCGGTTCGCTGGTTGTGCTGACGGGTGAGCAGAGCACCGAGCGCCTCAAGAAGGTCGTGGCGATGGGCATCACGGGCGTGGTTCGCAAGCCCTACGAACCGCTCAAGATTCTGCGGCTCGTGCTCGACACGCTCGCGAAGGTTGAGTTCCCGGTGAGCGACGAGGCGATCTTCAGCTTGCTCGAAGGAACGATGGGGAATGTCGAGCCGGTTGAGAAGTACATCCGCCTGATTGGCGAGCGAAGGACGCAAGTTCGGGCGCTGCGCGCGGGGAACGATCCTGCGCCGGTGCGGCAGCTCTGCAACGCGGTGCAGAGCACGGCGCACGGGTACGGTTTTCCGCTTCTGGCCGACGCCGCGCGAAACGCCCTCAAGCGTATTGAGACCACCGGCTCCGTCGGCGAGAGCCGCGACTCGCTGCTGAGGCTTGAGATGGTGATGTCGCGCCTCAGGATGCGCTCGACCGACGCGACCAAGGCCAGGCCCGCGGCGTGATTCGCCGCGCGAGTGGCTTCGCATAAGTTCTCCCCTTCCCTCTCTTGTGATGCGAGGACGCGCTCAATCCTCCGGGATCGTGTCGCTGGTCACGATCTGGCGGAACTTCATGCGCAGCTGGTTGGTGATCTTGCCTTCGCCAGCGGAAATCTTGTGGGCCACGCCGTCGGGCGTATCGATCTGCGGGACCGCGATGATCTCCGCGGCGGTGCCGGTGAGGAAGACCTCGTCGGCGTCGACGACTTCGTCGAGGCGCATCATCTTCTCTTCAACTTCGTAGCCGCACATCGGCGCGAGCTCGTCCATGACGAAGCGGCGCGTAACGCCTTCGAGCAGGCCGCCCTGCGGCTGGCCAGCGACGAGATGGTCGGGCGAGCCGGAGAGGGCGGGGGGCGTGTAGATGCGGCCGTTCTTGATGACGAAGATGTTGTCGCCGGTGCACTCAACGACCCAGCCGTCGGGGCTGAGCATGATGGCCTCGTCGCAGCCAGCCATGATGGCCTCGACCTTGGCGAGGATGTTGTTGAGGTAGTTGAGGCTCTTGACGCGGGGGTCGAGGCAGGCGACGGGCGTCTTGGGGCGCTTGGCGACAATGACGCGCATGCCCTGGTCGTAGAACTCGGGCTTGTAGAGGGCGATCTGGTCGGCAATGCAGATGACGCCAGCGACGGGGCAGCGGCGCGGGTCAAGGCCCAGCGTGCCGTAGCCGCGCGTCACGACCAGGCGGATGTAGCCGTCGACCAGGCCGTTGGCCTCGATGCAGTCGCGCTGGACCTGCACCATCTCCTCGGGGGAAATGGGGATGGAGAGATGAAGCTTATCTGCGCAGCGGTAGAGGCGCTCGATGTGCTGCTTGCACTTGAAGATCTTGCCCTTGTAGACGCGGATGCCCTCGAAGATGCCGTCGCCATAGAGCAGGCCATGGTCATAGACGCTGATCATCGCCTTGTTCTTGGGGACCATGCGCCCGTTGACCCAGACCAGGGGCGACTCGCCGATCTGCTTCTCACCCTGCCAGACGCGCTTGAGCGCGAGGCTGGGGAGGTCGGCGAGGGGGCGCTTGGCGACCTTGGTGGGCTTGGCGGCGGGCTTGCTCTTGGCCTTGGAGGCTGGCGCGCTGCGTGAGGTGCGAACGACGCGGGCCGTCTTCTTGGTTGCGCGAGGGGCGGGCTTGGGAGAGCCGCGCTTGGCGGTGCGGCTGATGCTGCTGGACTTTGTCGGCATCGGTCGTTGCTCCTTCGGGGCAGAGATGAACGCCGCGCGAGGCGGGCGGAATGGATCGGTCAACGCGGGGCCGCCCGCGAGTGCTCGAAGGATAGGAAGCCATGATGCGTGTGTCGGGCTTGGCTGGGGTTGTGCGTTGGCTGGGGGTTGCGTGGTGGTGCGGCGGTAAGCGGCGGTGTGGGGCGTGGTGGGGCGTGGTGGGTGGCGGCGAAGGTGATCAGCCGATTGCGGCGAGCAGGCGCTCGATCTCGGCTGGGGTTGTGTAGTGGGCGAGGCTAGCTCGCACGACGCCGTCCTTTGGGTCAAGGCTCATCTGTTCACAGAGGCGCAGCGAGTAGAAGTTGCCGAATCGCACGCCGATGTTCTTTGCGTTGAGAGCGCGGGCGACATCGGCGCTTTTGCGCCCCGCGAGGGTGAAGGCGACGGTTGCGACGCGCGCGGGCGAGCCAGCAGGCGCGTCGGCGTAGCCGGGTCCGTAGAAGGTCACGTCGTTGCGAGCCTCAAGGCCAGCGATGAGGACTCGCAGGGCTTGGTGCTCGAGGGCGTGCATGTGATGGAAGGCTTGCGCTACGGCCGCGCGTGGGATGAGCGATGTTTGGCGGGTGCCTTCGGCGGCGTGTCCCGCGACTTGCCCAGCATCTTCTACTTCTGTCAAATCTGTCACGTCTGTCAGGTCTGTCACGCCCGCGGCAAAGCCGAGGTACTCCTGCAAGCCGACGAGCCCTGCGCAGGACTCATGGTTGACGCCGCCGAGCTCGAAGAGATAGGGGATCATGTCGCGCGGCAGGAAGTCGTGGTTCGGACCTGTGATCTCGGCGAACGCATCGCGCGAGCCGTACATGCCCGCCATGTGTGGCCCGAAGACCTTGTACCAGGACCAGACGTACCAGTCGCAGCCCCATGCCTGCACGTCCGGCGCGTGGTGGGGCGCGTAGGCGACGCCATCGACCACGACTCGCGCGCCAGCATCATGGACGAGGCGCGTGATCGCCGCGACGTCGAGAACTTCGCCGAGAATGTTGGAGACTTGCGGGAAGGTGACCAGGCGCGTGCGATCTGTGAGCATCGACGCGAGGGTCGAGATTCGCGGCCGCCACACGCCGTCGGCGAGATCGCGCTCCGCTGGCCACTCGCGGATGGTGAAGCCGCGCTCCTGAAGGCGAAGCCAGGGCCCGACGTTGGCCTCGTGGCCTGCGGTGCAGACGATGATCTCTGTGCGCTGGGGCTGGGGGAGCTTTCCTTGCATGTGCGCCCGCGCGTAGGTGTCGGCCATGATGTGGCAGAGCGCGGTTGAGGAGGGACCCAGGATGACCTCGCCGGGGCCCTTGCCCTGCGCGGCGGACCCGGCGTGATCAACCGCGTTCACGAAGACCTTGGCGAATTCGTGGGCGATGCGGACGGTTGCGGTGGCTTGCTGGGAGAGGGTGTAATCCGCGTTGAGCTGCACGTAGCGCTCGGTCATATGCCGCAGCATCGCGGCCGGAACGCACGCGGGAAGCTGCGAGCCGCCAGCGTTGTCGAGGAAGATGGTTCGGTTTGAGGATGAGGCGCAGAGCGCGGGGAACTGCTCGCGCAGGGCGGCGAGGGTTGGGAGAGGGTGTGCGGCTGCGGGGCTGGGGCGGGCGAGGGTGCTCATGCCGGTAGTGTGGCGTGTGCGCGGGCGAGTTCAATATGAAAACGGGGATGTGCCGGAACTTTGCGCACAGGGGCGGTCCAGAAAGGCAGAAATCTGCGGAGGCGCGATTCAAAAGCAGACACGCCCGACTCTTCTCTTCGAAGGGTCGGGCGTGGTGCTGAGACCAACGGCGGTACGGATGTTCTCTCCCAGTTCCGGACGGTCGTCACGATCGTCGGTCCCTGCTGCGAAGCCCCCACTGCCCCTTCCTGCCCCCCTCCTGTTACTCTTCCAACGTCGCGTGGCGGCGTGATATTGCAGAGATCTTGCACGCTGCGACAAGCAATTCACGAGACAGAACGCGGCGTTTCAGAGAAGGCGCAGAGAATTCAAAGGGGTGGCGGATTCTCTCGCGGCCACTGAAGAGATTTAGGGTCATGACTAGCTGAGCGGGTTTTCTCGGCAGAGTTTAAGCAGGATTTTGTAGAAGTTCTGGCGGCGGTGGTTGAAGCGGAACTCGCACTCCTTGAGGTGGAACAGGAAGGCGTTGGGGTGCATGCCTCTGAAC
>JBBQGR010000160.1:0-6060 GCA_038323185.1 Phycisphaerales bacterium
GTACGCCGTGATCAGCACGGTGTTGTCCTCCATCCAGCGATCATCGACCGAGCGGTACGAGCCGTCCTCGTTCTGCAGCGTTGACAAGCGCGCCACGAGGTCCGTGCCCCAGTTGCGGGCCGACTTCTCGCCGCCCGCGACGGTCACGTCCAGCGTCGGCTGGCCCAGCGCGTGCAGCGCTCTCGCCATCACAACATAATAGTAATACATCCCGTCTGTACCCAGGCCCGGGTTCTCTTCCACCGTGTAGTTTCGCTGGATCCAGTCCATCGCCGCCGCGACGCGCGGATCGTCCTTCTTCAGGCCCGCGTAGAGCAGGCTCTTGAATCCCGCGTACGTCATCGAGCCGTACGCGCGCAGTCGCGAGACGCCCTGCCACCGCTCCGCTGGCCGCACCTGCACCGCCGCGGCGTTCTCCAGCTCCTGCGACAGCGTGTCCCACAGCAGCGTGCGAACCTTCTCCGGCTCGGTGATCGGGAAGTGAACCTCGAAGCTGCTCGAGCTCGTGCCGTCGCTCGAAGGCCCAAGCACCACCATGAAGTTCCCCGCCTGGTTGTTCACCGCTGGGTCCGTCGACTGCTTCATGTACAGCTGGATGCGGCGCTCCAGCTCGTTGCCCGTCAGCACGATCGGCTTGCCGTCGACGCCCTTCCCAAGCCGCACCGCACCGATCACGCCGGGACCACCACTCAGCGACTCCACAAACTCGCCCGCCTGGCTCTGGCCATCGCCGATCGTGGCGCGGTTCACGCTGGTGGCATAGATAAATCCGCCCTGCGTCGACTCCGCGGCGTACGGCATGTCGTTGATCCGCTTGCCATCCACGCTCGCGCCCGTCATCTGCGTTCGCTGGATGAAGACCAGCGCCCGCTGGAAGGCCGCGTCCGATGGATCAACGCCCGCATCCTTCATCGCCTCCACCGCCCAGCCGGAGTTCGAGAGATCCGGCCGGCCATGACGCCCATATCCCCAGCCGCCATAGAACGGGTGCGTCCGGTCCACTACCGCCGCACTCTCCGCGAAGCCGTCGCGCACCTGCGCACCCTCGCCATACTGGAGCGACTTCAAGAACGCGATCGCGCGATCAATCCGCTCTTGCAGCTCTGGCGTCCGCGGCAGCTTTGCCAGTGCCGAGATCGAGATCGCCGTGTTGTAGCTCGGCAGCAACCGGTCATAGATCCCGCCGTCGGCCTGCTGCTTCGACAGGATGAACTCAACGGCGCGCTTCACGCCCGGATCGTTGCTCGGATCACCCGCATTGACGCCCGGTTCCATCAGCATCCCGCTCAGCACTAGCGCCGTGATCGCAGGAAACGTCGGACCCTGCGGCGGGATCGCCCAGCCGCCCGTCTTCTCATCCTGCACCGAACGCAGGTACGCGATGGCCTTCGCCGCCTGCTCCGCCGCCGAGCGCCCTGGCATCAGCTCGGGATCCTTTGCCTCGCCCGCATGAACCTTCATCGCCTCATCGCCCGCATCTGGCGATCCAACACTCGGCGGCACAACCACGCCGCCGCCCTGCCCCAGCGCCTTGCCCCCCATTCCCCCCAAGCCCGCAAGCCCAGCCACCGCAACCAAGATCGAAAGGGCGGACCTCAAAGGGATCCGGCAAGGGGCAGAACGGCGCCGCCGTGACACGCTCGACATGCAACACTCCTTCAAGTTCATTCGATCCTCGCCCCACCATCAATCCCGATCGCGGCCAACCTCCCACCATCCAGACCATCCTCGCACCCAGAGACGCCGCTCGAAATGCTACGTCGGCTCGCGGCGGTGCCGCCCGTCACGCGTCCCCCAGCCCCCGATACCCCTCCGACGCGCGATACACTGCCCCCATGCGGATTATCTCGGGTGAATTTCGTCGTCGGCAGTTGCACACACCTCCAGACGCCACCATCACGCGCCCGATTCCCGACCGCGTGAAGGAGTCCGTCTTCGGCCTGCTCCGGGGCAACTTCGAGAACGCCGAGGTTCTCGACTGCTTCGCGGGCACCGGCGCCATCGGCCTTGAGGCACTCAGCCGCGGCGCCAAGCGCGTCGTCTTCGTTGAGCAGAGCCGCACGATCGCCGCGATCCTCCAGAAGAACATCGAGACCCTCGGCGTCACACGCCGCAGCGAGCTGGTGATCGGCGACGCGCTCGGCATCGGCGCTCTCGCCCGCGCGGGCCGGCCGCTCAACATTGCCTTCCTCGATCCGCCCTACTCGCTCATGGAAGACCCGCTGATGTTCAAGCGAGTCATGGGCCAGCTCGCGGCGATTATCGACCTGCTCGCGCCCGACGGCTTCGCGGTGCTGCGCACGCCCTGGCCACTGCGCCACCCCATCGAGAGCGCAGCACCCATCGCCGCGCCCGAACTCCCAGAGCCGCCTGCACCCCTCGCCCCCCTCGCCCCCTCCACCACCGACCCATCCCCCCGCCGTCGCAAGGATCGCAAGGAGGACTGGAAGAGCGACCTCCGCAAGGAGGGCTTCGAGCTCGGCAAGCAAGACTCCGCCCAGCGCCGACGCACTCCCGTCAACATCGATCCTGATGAGGGCTGGGAGCCCGGCGACCCCGTTGATGACGAGCTCTGGCGGCGCACCACCGCCGAGTACGACGCGCAGCGCAAGGCCGAGAAAATCGCCGCCGATCACGCCGCACGCGTGCAAACGCAAGACGCCGTCCTGACCCTTCCCAACGCCCGCGGCCCCGAAACACACGCGTACCACACGATGGCCGTCCATCTCTACATGCGGCGCATGCCCGACGCGATGCCGCCCGCCGCGACCTGAGACTTCGTGGCTGCCATCTTCGGGGCCAGCCGCTTTTGGGCCAGCATCTTCTGGGCCAGAGTGCCCACTTCAATCAAACGCAATCAGCCACACTCGCAGAGGGGAAAAACTACGTGGAGAAGCTCAACCACCAGCAGCAGGCCGCCGTCGATCACCACACCGGCCCGCTGGTCGTCCTCGCCGGACCCGGCACCGGCAAGACCCGCGTCATCGTCCACCGCATCGCGCACGCCATCGGCGCTCGCGACATCGCGCCCGAGCATGTCCTCGCCGCGACCTTCACCACCAAGGCCGCGGCTCAACTTCGCGACCGCCTCTCCGGCCTCATCGGCCCCACCCTCGCCGAGGCCGTCCGCGCCCACACGCTCCACGGCCTGGCCTTCTCGCTCATCAGGCAGCACGCCGAGCACGCGGGGCTGTCGCGCAAGCCCGACCTCCTCGATCCCGCACAGGAGATGCGCCTGATCGCGCAGACACTCCGCGAGGACGACCTGTTCGCGTGGTCGCGCGCCGAGGGCCTCCCACCACTCTGCGACCGGCTCCGCGGCGCGTTCGACGCGATGTCGAACATGGGCATCACGCCACACGCCGCGATGGCATTCGCGCAGAACTGGGAAGCACGCCTCGAGTCCGATCCACCCGCAGAAGCCATCGCGCTCCAGGCCGAGCGCGCCCAGTGCGAGGACTTCGCCGAGACCGCCCGGGCCTTCTCACGCTTCACGCAGCGCTGCCGCTCGCAAGGGTGGCTCACGTACGCCGACATCATCCTGCTCGCAATCGAGATGCTGCAGAAGCACGAGGCGGTACGCTCAATCGTGCGAACGCAGACGCGCTGCGTCGTCGTTGATGAGTTCCAGGACTGCAACGCCGCGCAGATCGAACTGCTGCGCCTCATCTCCGGCCCCGACGGTCGCGCCACACCGCCCGACATCTGCGTCGTCGGCGATGATGACCAGGCCATCTACGCCTTCCGGCACGCCGACGAGCGCGCCTTCCCGCGCTTCGAGCACTTCTGGCCCAGCCCCACCGTCATCAACCTCTCCATCAACTATCGCAGCGCAACTTCCATCGTTGCCGCCGCCAACCACACCATCTCGCGCGCCTCCAGCCGCTACCGCCCCGACAAGGCCATCGAAGCAAACAGCGCCGAGGCTGGCACTGTCCGCGTCATCCGCGTCGAGCGCGATGCGCCCGGCGCCGACGCCATCGCGACCCTCATCCTGAGCGACCGCGAACGTGCCCGCGAAACGCCCGGCGTTGCCGTGCCAGCATGGAACTCCTTCGCCGTCATCTGCCCGGGCTGGGGCGAGGTTGATCAGATCGAGGCCGCACTCTCACTCCAGGGCATCCCCTGCGAGCGCGACAAGCAGGGCGGCGCGCGCGACGATCAGGGCGTGTCCGATGTCCTCGCGTGGATCGAGTGGATCCTGAACCCGAACGCCCTCCACGCCGTGCGCCGCCTTCTCTCGCGCCCGCCCTACGCGATCCCCGCGCAGCAGATCGTCGACTGGGACCGCGGCTACCACGCCGATCAGACCCGTGCCCGCCTCGACAACGTCGCCGCCGCCTCGACCATCCCGGGCGCAACCGCCCCACCCGCCGCGGCAACAGACTTCAGCGCGTGGCTCACCATCCAAGCATCCGACGACACCAACGCACACCACGCCGCGGCCAAGCGCGTGATCGCGATGCACGCCGCGCTCCGCACCCAGACGCGCGACGTGCGTGGGGACGCCGCGGTCTACGCCATCATCTCTACAACCGACGTTGCGCACGCCGAGATCCTGAGTGCCCGCGACCGCGCCAGGCGCGTCCGCGCACTCGCGTGGCTCATCCAGCTCGCCTCCGACAAGCAGCGCCGCCTTGACGCGCCAGCGGGCCTGCGCGAATTCTGGGAGCACTTCCAAGCCCTCGAAGACGCGGGCTCGCCGGGTAATGCTCTCGCGCTCGATAGCGCCATCGATCTTCTTGATGCGAGCCAAGTCGAGACCGACATCACCACCACATCCATCGGACCCGATGCGCCCGACGCCGCATCCGAGGGCCGCGTCAAGCTCATGACCGCGCACGGCTCAAAGGGCCTCGAGTTTCCCACCGTCATCGTCGCACGAGCCCACAGTCCAAACGGCTTCCCGCGCGCCAAGAAACGCGAGGGCTGGGCTCCGCCGCCGAGCCTGGACCCACTCGCGCCCGCCCGATCCGAAGAACAATTCGCCGCGGCACACATGGACGAACAGCGCCGCCTCTTCTACGTCGCGTGCACGCGCGCCGAGCGCCGCCTCATCATCACCGCACGCATCCCGCAGAAGCCCACAACAACCGTCAACTTCACCGTCGAACTCCTGAACTGGAGCAGCGGCCCATCCGACCCGCACCGCATCGTGATGAAGACCGAGGGCGAAATCCAAGACTCCGCCGCCAGCGGCCCGATTGAAGAGGCCGGCGCACTCCTGCGCGCCCGGGCCGATCGCACCGAAGCGACCGACCGTCTTCGCCGCGCCGCGCGAATCGAGGCCGCGCAGGCACTCGAACGCGTCGAACGCACCAACCTCTCGCCGCAGCAGTTCGATGCCGCGCTCGCCGATCTGCGCAGCGCCGCCTCGAGCCTCGCCGCCATCGCCGCCGTCGAGTCCGGCGCGCCACTCCCCATCTTCACGGGCCGCCAGGGCGCGGCGATCGCGCAGCGTCTGGCACGACTCGGCCCCGAGGACGATGGCCGCTCAACGCAAGACTTCCTCTTCCTGCCCATGCAAGCGCCGCTGCGCCTGAGCTACTCGGCCATCAGCGCCTTCACCCGCTGCCCGCGCTGCTTCTATGTCTCCAACGTGCTGGGCGTGCGCTCGCCAGAGTCCGACGAGATCCGTATCGGCAACATCGCCCACGCCGCTCTCGAAGCCTTCTATCGCGCCTGGACCACGGCCGACAACGACGGCCTGCCGCGCCCCGGCCGCGCGGACCTTCGCCGCTTCGGCCGCGCCGCCTTCCGCGCCGCACTCAGCAACCAACCGCGCGCAGGCGACGACGACCTCGCCCAGCTCGATGCGCAGCTCGACCTCACACACGACCGGCTCCACAACGCCAACGTTCACGTGTTGGAAGCCGAGCGTCTCATTACATTTGCATACGAACACGCCAGCCACCGCCACACCTTCTCCGCGAAGATCGACCGCATCGATCAGATCCAACAGAGCGAGACCGGAGCCTCCGGCGGCCTGCGCATCATCGATTACAAGTCCGGCCAAGCCTGGAAGAGCCTCACCGAGCCCAAAGCCGACGACCTCCAGAT
>JBBQGR010000161.1:0-6043 GCA_038323185.1 Phycisphaerales bacterium
GCCCTCCTCCATCTCTGGCAGAGTGGTTGGACGCCGCTTGAATCTCTCCTTGCCGAGTGCACGGACGCCGATCTGGATCGAGCGCTGCTCATTCGGAGCGAGCCGCACACGTTCGCACGGGCGCTTGCTCGCTCGGCCACGCACACGTCCTATCACGTTGGCCAGATCGTGCAGGCTTCACGCCTGCTCGCATCACGCGCGGGCGCGGCCTGGGAGACGCTCACCATCGCTCGCGGCGGTTCGGCGAGGTTCAACGCGTCGAATGACCCCGGAGTGGCCACGCCGGGCGACCGGGACTCGACCTCGCCAGCTTGAGCGCGTCCGATCCCAAGCCGCCCAGTATTTTAGATTTGATTGAAAATACATCGATTTTTGCCTAGCATTTCTCATGGACCAGACCACGCAACGGGGCACGATCGTCATTGCTGGCGCGTGGTGGTGCTCTCGCGAAGGCCGACGCGGGGCGCGGGGGCTTGGTCGCATGCGATGTGGGATGGTCGGACGCTCTGGGTAGTTGGGTTTCAGCGTTGGAGGGCGCGGCGGGGATCATCAACCTTGCAGGCCGCACCGTCGATTGCATCAAGATTCCCGATCACAGCGATGAGATTCTGCGCTCGCGCGTCGAAGCGACGCAGGTGCTTGGTTGCGCGATGAGGAGTATCGCGTCGCCGCGCGTGTGGGTGCAGATGACCACGGCGCACATGTATGGCGATCCGCCATCGGCCGTGTGCGATGAAGACGCACCATTTGGATATGGGCTCGCGCCGACCGTTGGCAAGGCATGGGAAGAGACGTTCGCGGCGGCGGTGCTTCCATCACAGCGTGGCGTCATTCTCCGCACAAGCTTCGTGATCGGAAAGCCAAACGTCGGCGGCGCAGGCGCGCTGGGCCGCCTCGGATCACTCGCGCGGCTGGGCGCGGGCGTCACGGTGGAAGCGGGACGCAGGGGATGAGCTGGCTGCACGAGCAGGACATGAATCGCATCTTTGAACGCGGACTCACGGACACGATGATGCGCGGCGTCTACGTTGCCAGCTCGCCGCAGCCGGTTGCCAACCGTGAGTTCACGCGCACTCTGCGACGGCACGCTGGGGGACTTGGGCGTCGAGGGATCGGACTCCCCGCGATGGAGTGGATGGTGCGAATCGGTGCCCCACTGCTGCTGCGTACGGATCCGGAGCTCGCGCTTTACGGCCGGTTTGTGATGCCGCGGCGGCTGATTGCTGAAGGCTTCGAGTTTCGGTATCCGTCGCTTGCCGAAGCACTGGCGCCCCTCTACGCCGTGGGATCCGCATCCGGGATGTGACGCATTTCTACGAGAATCCAGTTGCATGTTCTGCGGAGTCTTCGGTAGGCTGCCCACTCTAGAAGAGTGGCGGCTGGGCACGATGGGGTTGCTCAGCCGTGCTGATAACCATTCTCCGAGGGGATTTCATCATGTTTGACACGCTTCTTGTGACGGTCGGGCAAGCCTTGCAGCTGGACCCGCTCGCTGACGAGACGACGGACGGCTCCGTGGTTGCGGGGCGCGTGCTAGCGATCTGCGTCATCCTCGCACTCGTCGTGGTGGTCGTCAAGAAAGTCGGCGGTGGGAAGGCAGGCAAGGGGAAGTAGCGGATTGTGGCGCGGCGAGTCTTCACTCGCTCGATCCGCCCGACACTCCTAGAGTCAACCAACGCTCGGGGCGCGGCGGCCAATCGGGGCTGTCGCTGAGATGCACCCGTTGAACCTGATCCGGTTTGTACCGGCGGAGGGAAGCGACGTTCAGGCAAGCTCGCACGCTCGCGAGCCACCCCTCGCCGGAACGTCACGATCCATCGTCGCCGGGCCTTCGTCGCGGAGATGATCCATGACCGTCGCTCCTTCCAACCCTGCCGCCATCAATCGCCTCGCCCCACCTCTTCTCGGCGCCCACAATCCCGGCCGCACGCCCAACGTCACGACTCCCGGCTCGTTTGCCAACGCACCCGATGTTGGTGGGCCGCTGATGTTCTCATCGCCCGATACGCCGGGCATGCCCGCGCCGAGCGACAAGACGGCGTGGGACTTTCTGCCTGCGGGGTGGAAGGTGGCGTCGCTCTCCGCATTCGATGCCGCGGTGCCTCCTGCCTCGGTGCCTTCTTCCTCGCTCAACGCCTCCGGGTCCAGCCTCCTCTGGCAGGGCCGCGTCACCAGCGCCAACCCGCACGTCGCGACGGTCGAGGTCGCGCCAGCCAACGACGGGCCCCGTGGCACCGCCGCGTGCTCGTGCTGCAAGGACGAGATTCACAAGAAGGTGGAGTTCATGACCGCACGCGGCGAGCGCCTCAGCGTTTCGTACCCGCGCGAGTTCGAGCCGATCACGCAGCTTGAGTTTGCGCGGCTCGGCATCATCACGCCGCAGATGCGGCGCGTTGCGGAGCGCGAGTCGCACTTTGACACGCTCTTCCCGGGCCGGGGGGCCACGGCCGTGCGCGACGAGATCGCCGCTGGCCGCCTTGTGATCCCGGCCAACATCAATCACCTCTCGCACGCGCTGGATCCGATGGCCATCGGCCGCGCGAGCAAGACGAAGATCAACGCGAACATGGGCGCATCGCCGGTCTCCAGCGGCACCGACGAAGAGGTCGAAAAGCTGCGCTGGGCCGAGAAGTGGGGCGCGGACACGGTCATGGATCTCTCAACCGGAGGCGATCTTGATGCCTGCCGCGAAGCGCTCCTGCGCCACAGCACCGTCCCCATCGGCACCGTCCCGATCTACTCCATGATCATCGGGAAGAAGATCGACGACCTGGATTGGCCCACGATCGAGGCGACCCTGCACCATCAGGCCAAGCAGGGCGTTGATTACTTCACGATCCATGCGGGCGTGCGGCGGGCCCATCTCAAGCACGTGAAGAACCGCCTCATCGGCATCGTCAGCCGCGGCGGCTCGCTCCTGGCCAAGTGGATGCTCGTCCACAACCAGGAGAACATCATGTACACACGCTGGGAGGACATCTGCGACATCCTGCGCCAGTATGACGTGACGTTCTCCATCGGCGATGGCCTGCGGCCGGGCGGCCTGGCCGACGCCACCGACGCCGCGCAGATTGCCGAGCTCGAAACCCTGGGCGAACTCACCGAGCGCGCGTGGCGCAAGGGCGTGCAGGTCATGATCGAGGGCCCCGGCCATGTGCCGTTTGATCAGATCGAGTGGAACGCCAAGGTGCAGCGCACGCTCTGCCACGGTGCGCCGTTCTATGTGCTGGGCCCGCTCGTGACGGACATGTTCCCTGGTTACGATCATATTACATCATGCATCGGCGCTACCAGCATGGCGTACCACGGCGCGGCGATGTTATGTTATGTAACGCCCAAGGAGCATCTTGGGCTTCCGAAGAAGGACGATGTGAAGCAGGGGTGCATCGCGTACAAGATCGCGGCCCATGCCGCGGACATCGCGCTTGGCATCCCCGGAACGCGCGACCGCGATGATGAGCTGACCAAGGCCCGCGCAGCACTGAACTGGGAGAAGCACTTTGACCTGTCCTTCGACCCCGACACCGCGCGTGCCTACCACGACGAGGACCTCGACGTCGACACCGACTTCTGCGCGATGTGCGGCCACGACTGGTGCAGCGTGCGCATCAGCAAGGAGATCCAGGAGTTCATGAGCGGCAAGGCCGAGGGCTATGAGCGCGTCGGTGCGAATGGCAAGGCTGGCGCAGCGATCAAGTCCGCGGCGCTTACGCCCGAGCAGCAGGAGATCCTCGCCAAGCGCGGCGTGCTGAGCCCGGACGAGATCCACAAGCTCGCGAGCAAGACGAAGAAGGTCATGAGCGAGGTGGCGAAGAGCGAGGGCGCGATGCAGGGAGTCAGCGATGGAGGAGCCGGAATCGGCGCGGCGAACGCGAGCGTGCCCTCCGCCACCAGTGCCCAGTCCCCAGTGCCCAGTGCCTCCGCCGCGAAACTCTCCTGCCACAGCGACTACGTCGATCCCGACACGGCAAAGCAGCTCCACAAGGAGAAGACCGGCGCGGTGATGGTGCAGCTTGATGTGAGGCCCGCGCTGGGGATTGCGAAGGAGGATCGGGTGGTGTGACACTTCTCGGGGAACGGCATCCATTCGAGAACGGCAGATCCGTCGGGACAACTGCCAGCGAGGGTGGCGAGATCCTGCTCGATGAGGAGCACGATGCTGGTGCTCGCATGACACTGGAACGCGGAGAACAGATTCCGTTCTCGATCACCTGCGGAATTACGGCAAGATGGACCACACCCCGTACTTCGCGACGGAACAAGAGGCTCGTGGCAGGTCGAGCCTCACACCTGCCGCTTTCACGCGGTCTCCTCGATCTACCTCGCCTATGGCCTTGATGCAGAAGCCGCAAAGCTCCGCTTTCGCTTCGGCACGGACAAGCCGGGCACGAACTTTGACTCTGAGTCGGTCGGAACGATCCGCCCCGACATCCTTCGGGTCGTCCGGCAGGACGGGTCCGATGCAACTACGCATTTGCTCATGAACGACGACACCGCCCGCGCCATCCGCGAGCACCTCCGCTCGGGCGATCCCGTGCTCGCGATGATCCGTGTGACCGGGTTACACTGGATTTTCCTCACTGGAATCGACGGGGATGACGTGATCGTGTGCGACTCGCTCAAAGATGGCCTCCTACGCGAGCCGTTCAACGAGTTTGTTTTAGGCCGCGTGAAGAATGCGATCCTCTCGCGGCCAAGCCCTCTGAATGGCTTCAAGTCCGTACTCTCTTTTCCCATCATCATCACGCACATCTCAAGCGTCTGCGACTGCATCACCGCCCCGATCACCCCCTCGCATCAACACACGCTCAACCACATCATGACTCGAAAGCCGCGTCAACATACAGCCCACCGATCCACGAAGCGAGGCAGCACGAGTACCTTCAAGCAGTTCGTCCGCGTCATCCTCGCAATCATCGTCGCAGTCTCAGTCGTCCTGCGCTGGCTACGCTGCCACTCCGTATCCGCTCCCGCACCCGCCCCAACCGCATCAGGCAACATCGCCCGCCTGTTCCGCGAGCAGCGTTCCGACACCTGGGTTGAGACCCGCGGCGTCGTCGAGCGGGTCCTCCCAGACGACCGCGATACCGCCGACGGATCCTCCATGCACCAACGCCTCATCGTCCGCACAGACGACGGCGTCAACATCCTCGTCGCCCACAACATCTGCACCAGCGACCGAGTCCCCGCCAAGCCCGGCGACCGCCTTACCCTCCGAGGCGAGTACGAATGGACAGAAAAGGGCGGCACCCTCCACTTCACCCACAGGCCTAAGTTCGCAACGCGAGACGCAACCCGCTCAGGCTGGATCGATCACGCGGGAAGAAGGTACGAGTAAAGTGGCACCGGTCTCCCGGCCGGTGTGGATCAACATGAGCAAGCGCGGCTAGACAGTCTTTGAAATTGACGCCGCAGTGGGGGTTGAACGAAGGTCCGGAGGTTGTAGGCTTAGTTCTACGAGAATTGAGGGCGATATGTCTGAGGGCAAACAATACAAGTGCGATGTGGAGTCTACCGAGACCTCCGTCACGATGTGGGTTCGAAGTCGAGGCATTCACGTCGTCGGCCCAAACTGGGACGACGCATATGAACGTCTCATCTGCGCGATCATCAACAAAACGGGCGATGGTGAGCCTAAGGTTTCCTTCGCCGGTCCGTTCCCAACACAAGCCGAAGACCGCCCGTACTTGGCTCAGAGATGGACGCTGATTTATCCACGAGGTAATTGTATGGGGTCATGACTAGCTGAGCGGGTTTTCTCGGCAGAGTTTAAGCAGGATTTTGTAGAAGTTCTGGCGGCGGTGGTTGAAGCGGAACTCGCACTCCTTGAGGTGGAACAGGAAGGCGTTGGGGTGGATGCCTCTGTAGCTCGCCAGCCTGGTCTTGGAGTAGCCCGAGATGCACTCGATGCCGTTGATGTGGTTGCCGCGGATGGTCCGGCTGCTGAACTCGCTGGCGGAGTGATCGACCCGCAGGTGCTTCTTGTACCCCATGTCCACGAGCCCGTTGTACCCCGCCCAGCCGTCGGAGTGGATGATGCTGT
>JBBQGR010000162.1:0-6043 GCA_038323185.1 Phycisphaerales bacterium
TTCTTGCCGCCGTGGATCAGGACCAGCGACATCTGAAGGAGGATCTTGAGCTTGCTCGCCAGAGGCTCGGGGCGGCAGTCCGAGAGGGCCTCGGCGCAGTCGCCGCCCTGCAGCACGAAGCGCTCGCCTCGCGCGGCCTGCGCGAGTTCCTCCTTGAGTGACTCAATCTCCCAGCTCGTGACCAGCGGCGGGAGCGACGCGAGCCGTTTCTCCACGGACTCGAGGCGCGCGCAGTCGGCGTAGGTCGGGGCCTGCGCCTGCGGGCGCGTGCGCCATGACGCGGGAGTCCACGCGCGGGCGGCGCCGGGCGCGGGGAGGGAGTTTTGATCGGAGTTGGGGGTGCCTGTTGCGCCTGGTATGCCTGGTATGCCTGGTATGCCTGGTATGCCTGTCATAGTGCTGCTGCTGCTTTCCGTGCCGCTGATACGTCGCTGTCGCCCGTGGTCTGCTGCAGCCATCGGGCCTGTTGTGTTCATCGGGAAAATCAGGATCGGGCGAGAGAGGATTGGGCCGTACGCGTTGGGGCACGATAGATCGCCCTTGCGAGGCTTGCTTGCGAGGTGTTGTGGAGAATTCTTCGGTATGTCGCTGAATCGGAGGATGCGAGCGTCCGATCACGAGACTGGTGCGGGACAACCCCGGCAAGGACGCCGGGCTCTGTATGGCTCATGCCTCGCACGAACCTCACCCGCGGCCATGACGGCCCGCCATTCGGAGTTCAATATGCCCTCACGCACGACTCGCACGAACCGCAAGACCACTCGCACCAACGCTCGCCCCGGCACTCGCACCGGCAAACGCAGCATCCGGACGACGGGGAAGCGGACCACCACGCGGCGGACCGCAAGTCCGGCCTTTGGTACGTTCGCTTGGGCCGCGACGACCAACGCGAAGGCGACGGCTCGCAAGGCTCGCGCGACCAAAAGCACGAGCCGCAAAGCCACCAGCAAGACCACCAACAAGACCACCAACAAGACGAACAAGACCGTGAAGGCCCGCAAGACCACGAAGACCGCGAAGAAGTTCGGCGCCAAGACCACGACCAAGGCTGCGGCGAAGAAGACGACCAAGACCTTCGCCAAGACCTTCAAGAAGACCTCAGCAAAGACCGCCAACAAGACCACCAAGAAGACCGGCGCGAAGTTCACCAACAACTTCGGCAAGACCTTCGGAACCAGCTACGCGGCGACGTTCACCAACGCTTCGTTCGCGGCTCCGGCCAACCGCCGCGGCAACTGGGCGAAGAAGGTCGCGTGGGCGTTCAAGAACTCGGCCAGCACCGGCGGCCGCGGGAACAACAACGCCAGCAACAAGACGTTCAAGAACACGACCCGTAAGGCGGCCTGAACAGGGCCGGGGCCAGAGCCCAGTAGCGGGGAAAAGCCACGTCCGCGCGTGCCCAAGGATGGGAGCACACGAGCGAGTGACAAACGAATGAAGGCCCGCCAGGCTGGCGGGCCTTGTTCATTTGGTTGATCTCTCGGGGCGCACGTCAACTTCGTGGCGTGTTTCTCGGCGTGGGACCCGCCTGTCGCCTGTTTCCTCTCGCTCGTCGAGCAATCCGAAACCAGGACCTGGGTGATTAGAGCAAACTCGGGGCGAGCTCAGAGATAACTTGGTGCGATCTCAGTTGCCGCCGACGATGAGGTCGTCGAACTCGCTGGCGAGATCGATCGAGATGTTCTTCAAAGCGCCGTCTGTGTGTGCGGCGTTGGAAGAGTTGCGGAAGTTGAGGCCGTAGTGGAGGGGGCCGCCCGCCGCGAGTGCGCCGCCGCGCTCCGACCTGCCGGTGTACACGCCATTAAGCCCCGCGGCGTGGATCACGAAGCTGCCGCGACCCGCGCTGGGAAGGATCTGGTTGAGCGAGGTTGAGTCAATGTACGGACCCGGAGAGCCGGGACTGCCGAGGATGCCCGCGAGGGAGATCGTCCGATCTGCACCCGCGCCCGAGCCGATGAGGCTGTCGGCGGCCTGATCCACGCGCTTGAAACCGATGCTGTCTCGGCCGAGGAACGTGGCGTTGTTGTTCCAGTAGAAGCGTGAGACTGTGGGGTTGTTGGCCGGGCCGCTTTCCACACTAGCAAAGTCGTTTGCTGAAGCGACCGTGCCCAGCGCGGCGGTATCGAGCTGCCAGTACAGGATGGGCATGCCCCAGGAATCAACCAGCTCGGGAATGTCGATGTGGCCCTGGACCGACGACGTGCGGCTGCCGCCCTCGCTGCCGTCCTGCTTCTTGAAGAACTTGGCGGTGGGGACGTAGTAGTTCTTGCTGCGGCCGACCTTGGAGCCAATCAGGATGGGATCGACTCGCACCTGTCGGGCCGCGAGAGGGCCAACCTCCTGGCTCCCAGGGGGAGTGCCGGTGACGATGCCGCCGGCGAGGTCGAGCATCGCGTTCTGCATGCCCGAGAAGCCGCGGGTAGCGTTTTCCTCGCTGCCCATCTCGGCGGCGGTGAAGTAGCCCGGAGCGCGACGGTTGTCGAGCTGGAACTGGATGCTCGCCTGCTGCAGCGAGGTGATCAGGTTGCTGGTCTCCTGCTTTCGCGCAATGTTGCGGGCACCGCCAAGGGCGGGCACAACAATCGCGATCACCACGGCGATGATGAGGATCACCACCAGCAGCTCGATCAGGCTGAAGCCTGTTCGTGCGTTCGCGGTACTGGCCGAACGCTCAGCAGACGTTGGTGAGGAAGCTTGTTCTGACACTTGTGCAAACATGGCCATGCGCAGACCTCCACTCGCCAGCAGACAACCCAGTGCGGCGTGGGAGCCGACGTCGCCGCCCCCCTCCACCCCGGCGGCCGCCACGTTCACTGGTATATTCGCTCGCCCCGCGAGACGGTTCGAGTGACTTTCAAGGTATCGGCCTTTCGGCCGAAAGTACGCCCAAGAAGCGTAGGCAAACCCGGCCAGCCGCCGACCAGCGCGTGTCGAAACGTGTCGAAACCTGACGAAACGAACAGAAGCGTGCCGAGCACTCAGGGCTTGCCGCCAACCTAGGCCCCCGGTCCTGTCTGCCGCCAGTTGCCTCCCGTCATGGAACCACTCATACTCCACGCACTAGTGCCCCAGCCCACCCTCAACCTCGTCCATCACCCGGCGCCCTCGGACCAGCGCCTAGAAGCTCTGGCCCGGCACCTGCTCGGCGGCGGGCTGGCCATTCTCCCAACCGAAACCGTCTATGGCGTTGCCTGTTCCGCGGCTTCAGTGCCCGGCCTTAAGAGACTTCGTGGGCTGCTCGGTGCGGCCGCAGGTGCCGCAGCTCACGCCCCCGACAACCCGCACACCTGGCACGCCCCCAGCGCGGCAGCCGTGATGCAAGCCCTGGACATCACAAGTCCACTCCAGAAGCGACTCTTCCAAGTCCTGACGCCCGGTCCCGTGCGATTTGTGGTGGCTCGTCCCGGCGGCGGCGCGGTCAAGATCGCCCTTGCGCTCGGGTGCGTCCCCGGTGCCATCGACTCAGCCTCAAGGGAGATCAGCGTTCGCATTCCAGATGAGCCACACACTCGCGACATCCTGGCCCGCGTCGGCGTGCCCATCGTGATGGAGCGCGTCAGCGCTCTTATGACCAGCACCCCCTCAACTCCCATCACAACCTCTCCGCCCCCCACCCCCCTCGCCGATGCGCGTCACCCAACCGCCGCCGACGCGGCCCGGGCCGCGAGCATGGGGATTGAGCTCCTGGACCTTGGCCCCACGCGACTTGGCGTGCCCTCCACCACCATCCGCCTTCTCGACAGCGGCGGATACTCGATCACTGCCGAGGGCGCACTCGACGAGAAGACGGTCCGGCGGAAGGTGGAGCGCGTGGTGCTGATGGTGTGCACGGGCAACACCTGCCGCAGCCCGATGGCGCGGGCGATTGCGGAGCACGCGCTCGCGACGATGCCCGTGCTGGGCCTTGGACAAGCGCCCGTACCCACGCGCGTGATCTCCGCGGGGGTGGCGGCGGGCGAGGGTGCGCCCATGACGCCAGAGGCCCGCGAGGCGCTGCGGGAGATGGGCATCGATGCCGGGCCGCACCGGGCCAGGGCCCTGACGCGCGAGATGCTGCGCGAGGCCGACGTCGTCTTCGCGATGACGGGGCAGCACCTTTTGGCGCTGCGTTCGGCAGAGCCAACCGCGGCTCGCGACGCCGCGCTGCTCGATCCTGCGGGAAACGACGTCGAAGACCCGATCGGCGGGCCGCTGGAAGACTATCGTGTGGTTGCCAGAGCGATGCGGGCGATGATCGAAAGGCGTTTGTCCCAGATCCTCGCGCGCGACAGGAGCACCTCATGAAGATCGCACTCGCCGCCGACCACCGCGGGACTTCGAGCATCAAGACCTTGAACGAGAAGCTCCGTCGCGAGGGGCACGAGACGATGATGCTCGAGGAGTGCGCGGGCGCCGCCTGCGACTATCCCGAGCGCGCCTTTGCCGTCGGCAAGTCCGTGGCGGAGGGGAAGGCCGAGCTGGGCGTACTGATCTGCGGCACGGGAATCGGCATGTCGATCGCCGCCAACAAGATCAAGGGTGTGCGGGCTGCGGTCGCGCACGATGAGCTCACGGCCGAGCTCTCACGCTCGCACAACAACGCCAATATCCTCTGCCTCTCGGCCGACCTGCTCGGCCAGCGCCTGATCGAGAAGATCACCGATGTCTTCCTCGCGACCAAGTTCGAGGGTGGGCGTCACGAGCGCCGCATCCGCAAGATCACCGCCATCGAGCTCGGGAAGGATCCGGCCTCGGTCGCGGAATGAGGAAGGAACTGCGCACCGGTGGCGGACGAGAGACACGCGCTCACGCGGCATCGGTTGCCGCGAACTGGTGGCGCGCGAGCTGCTGGTACGTCGGGCATGTCGCGTTCAACTCCGCGTGGGTGCCGACGCCGACGATGCGGCCCTGGTCCATCACCACGATCTGATCGCACGACACGACCGTCGCGAAGCGGTGGGCCACGATCAGGCTCGTGCGTCCCCGCGAGAACTCGGCGAGGGCCGCTGAGATCTGCGCTTCGGAGTCTGCATCGATCATGCTCGTGGCCTCATCAAGGATGAGGATCGCGGGATCGCGGAGGATGGCGCGTGCGATGGCGATCCTCTGGCGCTGGCCGCCGGAGAGGCCCACGCCCCCCTCGGCGAGGACCGAGTCGTAGCCGTTGCTCATGGCCATGATGAAGTCGTGGGCACGAGCCTTTCGTGCCGCGCCCTCGACCTCGGCGCGTGTTGCGGGCGTGCCGTACGCGATGTTCTCGCCGATGGCGCCCGCGAACAGGACCGCGTCCTGCGTGACGACGCCGATCTGCCGGCGCAGCGAGCGGACGCCCACGCTCCGGATCGGCACGCCATCGATCAGCACCTCGCCCGACTCCGCCTCCAGCAATCGCGGCACGAGCGAAAGGAGCGTCGTCTTGCCGCAACCATTGGGACCCACGAACGCGACGCGTGATCCATGCTTCACGACCAGCGAGGCACCATCAACCGCGTGGCGAGGCGAACCCTCGTAGGTGTACGACACGCCGCGAAACTCGATGCTCTGTACGTGTCGCGCGAGACGCGCGAGGCCGCGCTCGTGCCCCGGCTCGGGCGCGGCGTGCATGAGATCAAGCAGCCTCCTCGCGGCCGGGGCGGAAGTCTGGATGTCGTTGATGATGCCCGTCAGAGGCTTGAGCGAGGCGCCAGCCACGGCGAGCGCGCCGATTGCGAGCACGAACTCCGCCGCCGCGATCTTCCCGCTCACGATCGCGCGACCCACCACGAGCACGATCCCGCACAGGACGAAGATCGAGAGCGTCTCGGTCAGCGGGCTCGCGAGCGCGCGAGCCGTGCGCACGCGGTTGAGCTCACGCAGCATCTGCTTGTTCACGCGGTGGAATCGGGCCGCCTCGTAGCGCTCGCTCGTGTGCGCCTTGACCACGCGCAGTGAAGAGAGCGACTGGTTTGCCGCGGTGTAGAGCTGGGCCTGACCCTCGAGCGCGCGCCCGCTCGCTCGCTTGATGCGCTTGCCGAGCTTGCGGATCACCGTGTAGAGCACCGGCGTCAGGAGCAGCGCCGCGAGC
>JBBQGR010000163.1:0-6015 GCA_038323185.1 Phycisphaerales bacterium
GGCGATCGTGCAGTTGCGTGGCCGGCTTGGAGTGTGAGTGGTGGTGGAGCGTGCGCGGCCGGTTGCGCGGGGGCCTTTGATGTTGCGTGATTTGCTTGAAGGCACGCACTCGCGCCATGCGATTGGTCCAGTCCTTCGGACCGGGGAAGTGGGCGTGCAGGGAAGTGGGCTTGGGGAAGTGCGTCCAGAGAAGCGAGCGGGGAGTTGGCGTTGGTAAGGCGAGGAGCATGATCAGTTCGCCAGAGCGCGAATTGATCGTGGCGTGTGCGCCGGTTGGCGTGCGACACCGGCCGGGAGGCCGGCGCTACGTGGGGTGAATTCAGTCGATTGGTGGTGGTGTGCTGGCGCGACCGAGTGGCTCTTCGCCTCGCAGCCTTCGGCCGATGTCGCCGAGGATTCGCTCGTCGCGGTTGATGGCGAAGTGGCTGAGGGAGCGGCCGAAGAGTGTGTCCTGGTCGAGCCAGATTGGGGTGTGGCCGGGAGGGGCGGCGTTGCGTGCGCCGACCCACCAGTCGCGGAGGGTTGCGTAGCAGATGAGCTCGTAGTCTGCGGTTGCGAGCGTGGCGTCGAGGTCTGCGAGCCAGGCCGAGCCTGGGCGCATCTCGCGTGCGGCGATGTCGGGCCTGACGAACTTTGCGAGTGTGGCGCCGCGGTGGGGCGTTGCCATCGTGAAGATTCGCTTGGTGGGCAGGCCCAGGCGCGAGGCCAGTTGCCTTGCGACAAGGCCGCCCATTGAGATGCCCACGATGTCGAAATCTCGCTGGCCGGGGAATCGTGCCGCGATGCGACTCATGGCGGCTTCGGCCGCGGCTTCGACGCTGCTCGCGCGGGGGTATGACAGTGGGAGGAAGTCAGCGGTCTTTCGCGAGACGAGCGAGCGGAGGATGCCTTCGGCGGAGGCGGGGCTGATGTGTGGTGCGCGCCAGCCACCGAGGACGACCACAGGGCGCGCGACCTCGACGGGCGAACGCTCCATGCGTGCTCGCTCGGCCGCGACCAGTGAGCGGTCGCACGCGAACGCGGGGTTGTGCATGAAGGCCATGGTGCGGATCGTATCGGTGGTGCGCGCGTCGGTGCTGAGCGGGCGTTAGTTGGGAGTGGTGATTGGGCTGGAGGGTTGGGCGTTGCGCGGCTCGCGGACGCTGATCGCCGCCATCGTTCGGTTTCCGATTACTCGGACTTCGAGGGCTTCCAGCCAGCGCGCCAGGACGTGGTTGCAGTTGTTTCCGAGTCGGTACTGCTCGACGCGGGGGACGAAGAGGGTTCCATCGCGCTCGATTGCGCGGCCGGGCGCGGCGGAGATTCCCTCGGTGATCTGGGCGTCCAGCTCGCGCGAGAGAGCGAGGGCTTTCTCGCGCTCGACTTGGAGCGAAAGGATTGGCCGCGGCGCGATCCATGCGAATTCAAGGTCTCCGATGTCGCGCCAGATTCGGCGTGAGAGCGCGCTCTCGCTTGGAATCAAGAGTGCGCCGAAGGAGCGGTACCACTGGTTCTGCTGGAGGGCGAACCAGTCCCATTCGCCGAAGGCGTATTCACCCAGCGTTCCGTCGTCGCGGGGCAGCACGAGGCCGGCGTGAAGACCGAAGTTGGTGAGTCTGACCTCGGCGGGCTCGCGAAGGGCCGAGGCTTCGGGCGCGACGAGCTCCATGGTGCAGGCGGCCGGGCCGAACAGCGTGATCATCCCGAGAAGGATGAGCATGCCGAGTGCGCTCCACGCGCGGTGAAAGTGACCGGGCACGTTCATGCGGCCTCCAGCGATTCGGTGCTTGGGTCCAGGGGCGGCCCGAGATCGCGGCCCGCGACGATGACGGCCGCGGCGGCGTCGCCACTGACGTTGATGACGGTTCGGGCCATGTCGAGGAGCCGATCTACCGCGATGATGATCGCGAGTCCTTCGACGGGGATTGAGAAGGCTTCGAGGATGAAGACCATGAGCACGAGGCTTGCGCCAGGAAGGCCCGGAGACCCGATGGCGACGACGATCGCCAGGAGGCCGATTGTGAGCTGGTCCATGAGCGAGAGCGGGATGCCGTAGAGCTGCGCAAGGAATGTGACGCACATGACCTGGTAGAGGGCGGTGCCGTCCATGTTGATGGTCGTTCCCAGCGGGACGACGAGGCCCGAGACGCGTCTGGGGACGCCCAGGCGATTGCAGCACTCCATCGTGACGGGCATCGTCGCGGCGGATGACGAGCTTGAGAAGGCCAGGAGCTGCGCGGGTGCCATCGCGCGGAAGAAGCGGGAGTAGGTCATGCGCCAGGGGCCGCGGGTCATGGCGATCATCAGGGCGGGGTATTGCACGAAGAGGATGATGGCAAGCCCGGCCAGTGTTGAGGCCACGAAGACCGAGAGGGCCGCGAGCACCGAGAGGCCCAAGCGCGAGAGCAGCATGACGGTGATGCAGAAGACCGCGACGGGCGCGAGCAGCATGATGAATCCGACGACGCGCAGGCAGGCCTCGGCCAGGGCTTCGACGACGCGCAGCGCCGGGTCTCTTCGTGCGGGGACGACCATGAGGAGCCCGGCGCCGATGAGGATGCTGAACGTCACGACTTGCAGCATCTCGCCATCTGCCATGGCTTTGAAGGGGTTGGAGGGGACCGCCGCGAGCAGCTGGGTCCAGAGGGTGTTCTGTGCCGCGAAGTCATCGAAGGTTTTGACGCGCGTGGTTGCCTCGGTGGCCTTGAGTGCGAGGAGCTCGATGCGGGTGGCTTCGGAGACGTGCGTTCCAGGGCGCGTGACGTTGGTGATGGCGAGCGCGATCACGACGGCGATCAGTGCGGTGAGGCCGAAGATGAGGATGGTTCTTCCGCCGAGCCTGCCGAGCTGCTTGGGCTCGCCAACGCCCGCGACCGCGGCGATGAGCGAGAAGAGGACAACGGGGACGGCCAAGAGGCGCAGGAGGCGGAGGAAGAGGTCGCCGATGAACTTGGCGAGCTCGCCGCCGATGCGGATGGTTGATGCGATGACTCCGGCATCGGTGTTCGCGGCCTGAATCGGGCCGCGCGCGATGTACGCCGCGGCGTCGCCGACGCCAACTGAGCGCCACGAATCCGCGGTCCACCATTGGTTGATCGCGAGCCCGATGACCACGCCCGCGAGCAGCGCGATCAGGATCCACCAATGGAATGCCAACCTGACGAGTACCGGTCTTCCCATCGGCCCACTCTACCGGAGGTGGTGGCGAAGGGCCAATGGTGAGGCCTTCGCGATCTACTCGGGGCCGGGCATCAGGATCGTCTGGCCGTTCTCGGAGTCGCGCTTTCCTTCGACGCACTCGACGACCACGCGAGCCACAGCCTCGGGCGCGAGGGTCTTGTCCTTGGAGAGATAGAGCTCGCTGACGAGAGAGCGGAGGAGCTGGGTCTCGACGGCGCCTGGGGCGACGGCGAAGGCGCGAACGCCGATCTTTGAGCCTTCTTTGGCCGCGCTCTTGGCGAGGAGGTTCACCGCGGCCTTGGCCGCGGCGTAGGCGTAGAGGATCTCGAAGGGATCGACCGTGGCGATCGAGGAGATGTTGACGACGACGCCGCCGCGGGCGTCTGGGTTGGTGGCGCCGCCGGCTTCTATGAATTGACGCTCGAAGATGGGCCAGGCGCGGCTGATTGAGACGCAGGGGGCGACGGAGTTGACGGCGAAGATCTCACGCGCCATCGCGGCGTTGGTCTGCGCGATCGTGGCGGAGGGGGACCAGCCCGCGTTGTTGATGAGGGCGTCTAGTCGTCCGAGGCGGGAGACGCAGCGATCAACGATGGAGGCGGCTTCGTCCGCGTCGGTCAGGTCGGCGCGGATGGCGGCTGCTTCTGGCCCGATCTCCGCGCAGGCGGCTTCGAGCTTGGCGTGATTGCGTGCGACAAGGGCGACGGACCAGCCGCGTTTGGCGAGCAGGCGGGCAGTCTCAAGCCCGATGCCGGAGGAGCCTCCCGTGATCAACGCCACCTTTGCTGGAACAAGCGCCATCGCATCCTCCTCTATCTGGGTCGCACGCCGCGGGGCGGGGGTAAAGAGGGTGTCACGCCCTGCGTGTCGCTTTCTGAACTGCACATTGCGAGACGCAAACCATACACTCTGCGGATGTCTGGCATCACTCCCTCACGCATTCTTCTGGTCCTTGCCCTTGTGGTCGTGATTGGCGTGCCTCTGGCGCTCCGGCCGAGCTCGCCCGCGAGGGCGTCTGGCAATGACGTGCCGATGCTGATCATTGTGACGCCGCACGTGCCGCAGATCCGTGCGGAGTTTGAGGAGGCCTTCTCGCGCTGGCATCAGCGTGAGTTTGGTTCGCCCGTCTCGATCTCATGGCGAGTTCCTGGGGGTACGAGCGAGATCATCAAAGTTCTAGAGGCGCACTATCGCTCGCGTGCGGGTGCGTTCGACTTTGCGGATCCCTCGAATCCTGGCGCGGCGCCGGGCACGACGGACTTTGACCTGATGCTCGGCGGCGGATCGTTCGACCATGGCCGGCTCAAGACGCAGGTTCGAGTGATGCGTGGTGCTGCGCGGAATCTCCCGGCGGCGTTCAGTCCGGATGCCAAGGACGTGGTGCTTCCGATGTCCGAGCCAGCGGGATTCACCAACGCCGAGCTGGATGCGTGGTTCGGCGAGAACAAGATCGGTGCCGCGCAGTTGTACGACCCGGATCAGTTCTGGATTGGAACGGCCCTCTCGGGGTTCGGGATCGTGTACAACCGCGACGTGCTCCGGCGGCTGGGGCTGCCGGAGCCGCAGGCGTTCGGAGATCTCACCGATCCGCGCTACTTTGGAATGATTGCCCTTTCGGACCCGCGGCAGTCGGGCTCCGTGACGACGACGATCGACGCGATCCTCTCGAATGAGGGGTGGGAGAAGGGGTGGCGCACGCTGCGGGAGATCAGCGCCAACTCGCGGTACTACACGAACTCTTCGACGAAGCCGCCGATTGACGTGAGCGCGGGGGAGGCCGCGGCGGGGCTTGCGATCGACTTCTATGGACGCGGTCAGGCGCAGTCCATCCTGCTTCCGGGGCAGGATCCGTCTCAAGGGCGCGTCGGGTATGTCGATCCGCGCGGCGCGACGTTTATCGATGCTGATCCGGTCAGTGTTCTTCGCGGCGGGCCGCATCCTGAGCTGTCGCGGCGGTTTGTGCGGTTCTGTCTGACCGAAGAGGCGCAGAGCCTGTGGCAGTTCTGGTCGCAGCGTTCGGGGCGCGGGGCGCTCAACCCGGTGGGGCCGGATGGGACGCCGATGGGCCCTGTGATCAGCGAGCTGCGTCGGATGCCGATCCGGCGCGTGATGTACGAGCTTCATGGCTCGCACATGATTGATCGCGTGGATCCCTTCACAATCGCGAGCGACACCAAGCCGGCGGGGTGGCGGAGTGCCATCGGCATCATGATGGGCGCGTTCGCGATCGACACCGCGCACCAGCAGCGGGACGCGTGGCGGGCGGTGCTCGCGGCCCGCGAAGCGGTGGCCAAGGGGACCATTGACCCTGAGGTGCTCACGCGGATGGAAGCCGCGTTCTACGCGTTTCCCGAGACCGAGATTAAGGGGGCGATGGTGCCGTTCACGCCGCAGACGTACAAGGCTGTCGCCGCGACCTGGCGCGAGGCTTCGCGTCGCCCGACGATCGAGAAGGACTACATGAAGTTCTTCGCTTCGACGTACCGGCGTGTGGTTGAGCTGGCTCAAGAGGCCGGGCTTCAAGTCGAGTGACGCGGCCTGGTGGCGATCACACGCCGCATAAACTGACTTTGGATGGAGCGCTTCTGCGGTTTCCGGGTTCGACCCGACGTGATCCGGCATGATCCGGCGTGATCCGACACGACCCGTCCTGTTCCGCGCGCATTTTCGCCCCCGCGTGCCGATAATGCAGGCATGAGCATGTTGTCCCCCGCCAGCAACTTCGCTGCGCCCTCCATCCTTACCAGCATTGTCGCGACCATTGGTCCCGCGAGCGATTCGCCCGACATGGTCAAGCGACTCATCCTGGGGGGCGTCTGCGTCTTTCGATTCAACTTCTCGCACGGTGACGTCGCG
>JBBQGR010000164.1:0-6015 GCA_038323185.1 Phycisphaerales bacterium
CACCGTGGAGCAGCTCGAGGACAACATCAAGGCCTTGGACGTGACGCTCTCGCCTCAGCAGATCGAACGCCTTGACGAGGCCACCAAGCCAAGCCTGAACTTCCCGCACGACTTCCTCGCGGGTGCGCAGACGCAGATCCACGGCGCGGTGCCAATGACCATCAACGGCGAGACCCCCGAAGCGAGCGACCTGCTGCCCAAGGTGGATGGGGAGAGGTTCTGAGGAAGAGAGCGAGGAAGCGAAGCAGCGATTCAGTGCAAGAGAAATGCACACCGCGGCGTCCCTTGCCACGACGTCTTGAAGACTGCATTGATAGAGTGTCGTCGCCCAAGTCAGGGCTCCCATCTCGCGTGCATTTCTCCGACCCCAGTGCCAAGTGCCTAGTCCCCACTGCCTATTCCATCATGCTCACTCCCACCCACCTCAAAGCCACGTTCGACGCCGCGCTCTCGTATGAGGCGTACTTCGCCACCGGTACCCCCGACCAGCAGGAGCGCTGGGGCGAGTTCGAGCGATTGGCCCGCGCCCACGCCGCGCTCAACACCGCGCAGCGCTCGCTCGTCGGCGACTTCACCCGCAAGATCAACCTGCTTGTGATCAGCGGCATGTGGTGCGGCGACTGCGCGCAGCAGTGTCCGCTCCTTGCCATCATCGCCGACCACACTCCGATGCTCGACCTTCGCTTCGTTGATCGCGACCAGGCCAAGGCTCTCTCCGACACCGTGAAGATCGCCGGCGGCAACCGCGTCCCCACCGCGCTCTTCATGAACGAGGACTTCGAGTTCGCCGCGCTCTACGGGGACAAGAGCCTCTCGCGGTTGCGGGCTCAGGCGGCGAAGGCGCTCGGGGCCTCGTGCCCGCTCCCGGGCGCGGACGTGCCCCACGATGAGATCGCGGCGACACTCGCGGACTGGCTCGCGGAGGTTGAGCGCGTCCACCTACTGCTGCGCCTGTCGTCCAAGCTCCGCCAGCGGCATGGCGATTGAGGGCGACCTGGAAAAATCCCGCCCTGAGGCTCCGGCACGCTGTACCCGACGCGCGTGGACTTGTTCGGAAGTGGATACTCAGTCAGCGGCCAGTTCTGGACGCGATCCGTATCACTTCAGCGTGTGCAGCGCCGCAGCTCGGCGTGCTTCGTTGAGCCTCACGAGCGCGTGGGGATGGTCCTTGATCAGCTTGACGAGCTGGCTCATGGAACAGCAGAGGCGCAGCGCCGCTTTCTTTGGATCAAGGCCCGAGTTCCAGATGACGTTGAGCGCTTCTGCGAGGAGGGCCGGATAGTCCGCGTGGCCGGGATTGACGGGAAGCTTGCCGTCGCGCGTGCAGCGCTTGAGCCAGAGCTCGCTGCGGATCTCGCCGCTGGAAACTGGCGTGCGAACCTCGGTCGCGAGCGCAAGCCGCAGGCGGAAGATGGCGACGGCGCGATTCTCGCTGGCGCTGCGGCGCTCGCCAGCGTGAGCATCGACGCCGCTGGGCGCGTGATGAAGGCGAACGAGCGTCTCGACCTTGTTGCGGTGCTGGCCACCGGGCCCGCCGGAACGGCCCTTGGTCAGGTCGCACTGGCTCAGCAGCTCGGCCTCATCAAGGCACGAAGGGTGCGGCGGGGCAAGGTAGATGGGTTCGCGAGCGGTGGGCATAGGGAGATCAGAGAGCGAAGCAGCGAGGCAGGAAAGCAGCGAAGCACTTGACGAAGGATAGAAGCGTGGACGCTGGTGACTTTGGACTAGACGTTTGGGGGACGAGGCGATGACATCGAGGGAGCCGCGGCTGGCCAATCAGCCAGGCAAGCGAACACCGAAGGCACTCAACCATTCAAGCACTCAACCATTTAAGCACTCAAGCACTCAACCTCTTCGCCACTTCGCCTTACTCCTCCCAGTGCCTCCTCATCTCCGTGCCCTCGCGGCGTGTCTCATCGTGACGCTGTCGGCATCGCTTGCAACGCGAGCGTGTCTGCTCGGCCCGCGCAGATGTGTTCGAACGCGAGGCCCGCGATCATGGCGGCGTTGTCCATGCAGTAGGGGGGCGATGGGAGGCGGAGCTTCAGCCCACGGGCCGCGGCGAGGCCTGCGAGCTCGGTGCGCAGGCGCGAGTTCAGCGTGACGCCGCCGCCAGCGAGGAGCGTGCGATACGGCGAGGCGTGCGAAGCCTCGATCGCGCGATCGAGCTTGAGCGTGATGGCGCGCGAGGCGGCCTTCTGGAAGCTCGCGGCGAGATCTCGCGCGTTCTGCGCCGTCATGTCGAGCGGGCCGCGGTTGGCGCGCTCGCCCGGCACACCCCGGACGGTGTAGAGCACGGCGGTCTTGAGGCCAGAGAAGGAGAAGTCCAGCGAGGTCGGCGAGAGGCGGCTGATGGGCAGGTCGAAGGCCGCGTCGCTCGCGCCCGGCTGCTGCGCGAGGCGGTCGAGGTTGGGTCCGCCCGGGTACGAGATGCCCATGATCGTCGCGGCCTTGTCATAAGCCTCCCCGAGCGCGTCGTCGATGGTGCTTCCGATGCGTGTGACGGCGTCCCACGCGTCGATGTGATACATCGCGGTGTGCCCGCCGCTGACAACAAGGCCGAGCGCGGGGAAGAGCGGCACGCCATCGCGATCTGCTGCCTCACCTTGCGTGCCTTCTTTGACCAGCATCCCCGAGTACAGATGCGCCTCGACATGATCGACACCGATGAGGGGCTTGCCGAGTGACCACGCGAGGGACTTGGCCGCGGCGACGCCGACGAGCAGCGATCCGATGAGTCCGGGGCGATGGCCCACGGCAATGGCGTCGAGCATGCCAAGGCCGATGCCAGCCTGCGCGAGCGCCTCGCGGATGACGGGGATGATGGCCTCAACGTGGGCGCGGCTGGCAATTTCGGGGACAACGCCCGCATACTCCTCGTGCAATGCGTGCTGGCTCGCGACAACGCTGGCACGCACACGCACGCCCGACTCAACAACCGCCGCGGCAGTCTCATCGCAGGAAGATTCAATGCCGAGGATGAGGATGCGAAGGCTCCGGGAACGGCAGGTTTACGACAGAGCTACAGGCACTGGGGACTGGGCACTGGGCAACAGGGGCGGAGAGAGACGGATCGCGGAGAAGACAGAGTGGAGCGCAGGCCGCGAAGTGATGTTGGAACGTCGGCACTGATCAGCTAAGAGCTCTTACTTGACCAGTTGGCCCATTGGCCATTTGACCATCTTGCCCTCTGCCCTCCTCTGCGGCGAACCCTCCCGCTTCACGGCTTCGCTTCGGCTGGCTTCACGTCCGCGTCGAGCAGCCAGCGTTCGAGGTCTCTTCCGGTGATGTTCAGGCGGCTGATGACGTTACCGACCTTGTCCTTGATCTCGATGGTGCCGCCGGTGGGGTCGAGCGTGTCTGCCCAGAGGCTGGAGACGGCCTCGCCCTTTGGCGCGTCGGTGCCATCTTCGATGGCGCTGACGCGGCGGTCGAGGCGATCAAGCTCGCGGATCATGCGGTCGCGGACTTCGCGGGCGCGACGCAGTTCCTCCGTCGCGATCGCTGATTTCTGCTCTTGTGTGGCACCGGGCGGCGCCCAATTGCCGGTATCGATCTTGGCCTGGAGCGCGCGGACCGCGGCGGAAAGCTGCGGGTCCTTGAGGTGGCCCAGGATCCAGTCGTGGTCGTTCCATCGTTCGTCTGAGATGGGCGCGGCAGCGGGCGCAGCGGCGCGAAGCACTTCCTCGCGCCGGCGCACCCCGAGCATCGCGATGATCTCTTCGTCGGTCATCGGAACGTAGAAGCCCGGGCTTGGATCAACGCCCCACGTTGCGGAGTCGTCGTGCCGCGAGATGCTGCGTCCGCTGGGAAGGTAGTAGCCCTGCTCGGTCATCTTGAGCTCGGAGCCCTTGCCGCTCTGCATCGTGAGGACGCTCTGGACGCTGCCCTTGCCGAACGAGCGTGAGCCGAGCGCCATGGCGCGGTTGTTCTCGGTCAATGCGCCGGCGAGAACTTCGCTCGCGCTGGCGGACTGGCCGTTGATCAGGATGATGACGGGGAAGTCGGGGAGCGTTCCGGCGTCCTGAGCGCGGGTGATCTCTTCGGTGTGGGCGCGGCCCTTGGTGGAGACGATGACGCCATCCTTTAGGAAGAGGTTGGCGATGTCCTCGGCCTCGTTGAGCAGGCCGCCGGGATTGAAGCGAACGTCGAGGACCAGGCCCTTGACCCTGCCCAGTTCGGCACCGGCCGCGCCAAGTGCGCCGACGATCTCCTCGGTGATTCCCGGGGTGAACTGCGTGAGGCGGATGTAGGCGATGCCGCGGGAGGGATCGATAACGAAGTCCCACACGTTTGGGTCTGTGGAGGAGCGGTGGAAGCCCTTGACAGAGCGTGTCTTGATCTTCTCGCGGACGATCGTGACTTCCTGGCGGACGCCCGAACGCTCGATCGTGAGACGCACGGAGGTGCCAGCCTCGCCGAGCAGCTTGGCGATGCACTGATCCACCGACTGGCCCTTCGTCGAGACGCTGTCGATCTCGACGACACGATCCTCGCTCATCAGGCCCACGCGGAAGGCGGGCGAGTCCTCGAGCGGCGACATGATGGTGAACCAGCCGTCCTGCATGCCCACCGACGCGCCGATGCCGACGTATTCGCCCGTCAGATCCTTGTTGAAGTCCGCGGCGTTGGAGGCGGGGACGTAGATGGTGTACGGGTCGTTGAGTGCCTCGACCATGCCGCGGATCGCGCCGTCGCGCAGCTTGGCCTCGTCGGGCGCGGTGACGAAACGGTCGGAGATGGCGCGCTTGACCTCGATGAGCTCATCAAAGAAGGTGTAGTCGTCACGCTTCTGCGCGAGGGCGAGCGTGGCGCCGACCACGGCGACACCAAGGACAAGAATAAGGCTGACTTCGATGACGCGGCTGGCTTTCACTGAGTCGGCTCCGGACGGATAAGTAGGAAGGGACTGGGGAATGGAGACTGGGGTAGAGGAAGACAGAACGCGAAGGCGCAGAGAGCAGCGGAGGTCGCGAAGGTGGTTGAGTAGGCACTGATCACTCAACAATTCCGCCCCTACTGCACAGTGCCTAGCGCCCAGTGCCTAGTCCCCAGTGCCTCTCCTGTTTACTGGTTGTTGCGCTGGCGGGCAACGAGTGTGGCCTGCGTAGTTGCTTCCTTGCCGTCACGGATGTAGACAATCGTCACCACGTCGCCAGCCTTGTGCGAGGAGAGGAGCGGCATCCAGTCCTCCACGGTCGCGATGGCCTTGTCGTTCCACTTGGTCATGAGGTCGCCAGCCTTCAGCCCGGCATTCGCGGCGGGAAGGTTGTCAAAGACCTCGCCGATGAGCACGCCCGGCGTCTCGCCCGAGTAGTCGCCCGGGGCGATCCCGAAGCGGACGCCCGTGGCGGTGGGACCGGGGTTCGCGGCCTGATTGTTGGCATTCTCCACCGCGACTTCGGCGGCGGGGCGGCCGTTGGCGGTCGTGAATGGGAACGGGCCGGGGCGCTGGGCCGTGTCGAGCGTGATGCGATACACCAGATCGGTGATCTGCGCGATGCCCTCGAAGTTGATGGTCTGGAACTGGTCCAGCGGCGTGTGGTACTCGTTGTGCAGCCCGGTGAAGAAGAAGGTGACGGGCACACCCGCGGCCACGAAGACGGCGTGGTCGCTGGGGCCAAGCCCGCTCTTGCGAGAGTTGACGTTGAGGCCGCTGGCGTCGAGATAGGGCTTCATCCAGTCCTCGAGGCCCTCGGCCGTACCGACGCCGCTGGCGTCGAGCTTGCCATCTTTCAGGCGGCCGATCATGTCGAGGTTGAACATGATGTAGTGCTGCTCCTTGGGAGCGATGGGTGCCTTCATGTACTCGCGTGCGCCGTTAAGGCCCGACTCCTCGGCACAGAACCAGAGGAAGAGGACAGAGCGCGCATTGGCGTCGTCGGGCAGCGCGGCGTAGGCCTGCGCGAGGCGGCGTGCGACGATGAGATTGCCAACGGAGCCCGAGCCGTTGTCGTCCGCGCCGGGGTGGATCACGCTGCGGGCGCCAGGAAACTCGGTGCGGGCCTGCTCGAC
>JBBQGR010000165.1:0-5998 GCA_038323185.1 Phycisphaerales bacterium
CCATTCCGAGAGCGCTTCGGCAACCGGGCACCAGAGCGTGCCAACGAAGATCAGCGAGCCGAATCCGATGACCGCGAGGACGAAGCCGGGTGTCGCGAGGTTGAAGCCTTGGTGCAGCGTGTGGAATCGCGGCGGCGTCAGGCCGCCCCAGAGCGTGACGAGCCACGTGAGCAGAAGGACGGCGGGAAGGCAGGCCAGGAGCGCGAACCCCGCCCGCGCGAGCCTTCGCGGCGTGTTGTACGTGAGATGCTCGCTCCATGAACCTTCCCACGGCTCGACGCTTCGCGGCCCAACGGACATCCACGCGCCGACGACCACGAGCGACGCGGTCCAGAGATGGTTCTGGCGCGTGAAGACAAGGGCGAGGAGGACGAGGCCTGCCGCGAGAATGTGGCGGTGCGAGAGGCGGGGCGAAAGAGCGAGCATGAGCATGATCGTGACGCCGAGCCAGCCCGCGTTGTCGGGCAGGACCCACGCGCCAGCCTGCAGGACGTACATGGAGGTGCCCAGCGGCAGCAGCGCGAGCACGGCGCGGGCGGGCGTGGTCCAGCGCGTGAGCCACCACGCGAAGAGCGCGAGCCAGAGGCAGGTGATGAGTGCGGAGGCGGCCTGGAGCGTGGTGGGCGCGGCGGCAAGGGAGTCGAGGCCGACCGCGCTAAGCCCGCGCACGAGCGTCGCGAGCAGGATGTGGTAGCCGGGCGTGGTGGCGGAGAGATAGTCAAAGAGGTCAAAGCGTGGCCACTGCTGCGCGAACTGGCGGATGGCGGGCTCGTGGTAGACGCGCTGGTCAGAGAAGACGCGGCCCGGGATGCGGCCAGAAGCGATGAGGATCGCGGCAGGGAGCGCGAAGGTGATGACCGCCGCGCCGGCAGCGAAGAGGCGCGCAGGGAGGGCGCCGGGCGCAGTCGCGGGGAGGTCGCGGGTTGAGGGAAGCTGGTTCACTGGGGCGAGGTGCTCGCGATGGTCATTGGATGGGCACGCTTTGGATCGAGGCTCTCTTCATCGGCGACGTGCTGGCGTTGTTCATCAGCCGGATGGACGCCTTCGGCGAGCGGCGGCGAAGAAGGCGAGTGCCGCGAGGGGGAGGAGGGGGCGGGGGCTGGGATGATGGCGAAGGACATGTCGAGGTTGATGGTGGCGGGAAAGGCGAGGCTCTCGCGGTTTGCGGCGAGGTCGGTGATGTTTGTGTAAATGAACATGTCCCACGAGCCCGGTAGGAGGGTGATGGTGTGGTCGAGTGATGCTGAGATAGGGCCTTGTTGAGTTGGTCCACCCTGCGCCCAGAGGAAGTCGCGCGGGTTCGTGATTGGTTGGCTGGGAAGATCCGGATGCCGCAGGCGGCGTAGAAAGGCCTCGGGCGAATCGATGCGGGTGACGGCGCGAAGCTGGACCTGCGCGACCAAGGTGTTTGAGAACGTGATGGACATGGCGCTCTGGGCCCAGAGGGAGAGGGATGCCTCGTTGAGATCGCGAAGGAGCACCAGCCCCGGATCGAAGCGCTGGGCCATGCAGACCGTGCCAGGGGAGGTGGGGCCAGTGACAAGCGTGGATCGGTACTTGGTTGTCGTGATGATGCGTCTCAGGCCGGGGCTGACGGTGCTGGTGTGAAAGAGGTCGAGATCTTTACACTCCGACCGCTGCTCGCGCACGACGTGGCCGAACGGCCTCTCGCCATAGTGGATTGAGTTGAAGGCGTACTGATAGGCAGAATTGATGGTGACTTGGGCCTTCGCAGCGGTCGGCAGCATCAGCGCCGTCACGGCGCAGGAGAGGCGCAGGATCGCGCAGTTGATGCGTGACGGGCGCGGCATGAGCTTGGTCCTCCTGGGGCTGGGCGGAGTGTCGAGACGGGGCGCGGCCGGGCGCGGCAGAATCGGGGTTCTCCGCAAGGCGCGTGCCGGCTAAGTATACCTAAAAGCGGATCATCTGTTTGGTATTTATATGGATTTTGTCTGAATCTGTTCTGGCCTCGGCGTTTGCGCCGAGAAGTGCGATCCAAATCGCGCCTCGGGCGAGACTTGGCGGCGGCGGTTCAGGCGGTTTTTGGAGAGAGCGGAGGGGGTTTGGTGCCGGGGATTCTGGCCTTGCGGATTTCAGGAGTATTGCTGTAGATTTTGGCGGATTTCGAGGTTTGGAAAGGCGTGGCTCCCTATGCTCGCAATGCTCTTGGCTTAGGTGCGTCTACGCGCGGCTTGGCCGTGGCCGCGAGACGACTCTGGCACCTTCCCGATGGGTACGTTTTCCGGATCCAATCTCGCCCTGAAGGGGCGTCAACACCCGAACGAGATCAACACCCACATGCCAGCCGAAACCCCCGTGACAAGCGTCGGTGGATTGAACGGTCCGGATGGCCTTAGCGGCGCTGGCGGCTTGAAGCACGGAGCGAAGGGTCAGGGCCCAAAGAAGATTGATCGCCCGCTCCCCGGCAACGGCAACGGTCACGCGAGTGGCGACGCGAACGGCCATGCGAATGGTCAGCCGAATGGTCCGGCAAATGGGCAGGCTGGCGGCGACGCCGGGCCCGACACGAACGGCGATTCGGAGACTGTGAATCCCAACGCCGCGGTTGGCAACGTCCAGACGGCGTATGGCGCGGAGCAGATCCAGGTGTTGGAGGGTTTGGACGCGGTTCGCAAGCGCCCGGGCATGTACATCGGCGGCACGGGTCTCAACGCGCTGCACCATCTGGTCTATGAGGTTGTGGACAACTCGATCGACGAGGCGATGGCGGGGCACGCGACGTTTGTCGATGTGACGGTGCAGCCCGATGGAAGCTGCCGCGTGATTGATGATGGGCGCGGCATTCCGACGGGGCCAATGAAGCACGAGGATCCGACGCTCAACGGGCGGCCCGCGATCGAGATCGTGCTGACCAAGCTGCACGCGGGTGGCAAGTTCCAGCAGGAGGGCTCGGCGTACAAAGTTTCGGGCGGGCTGCACGGCGTGGGTGTGTCGTGCGTGAACGCGCTGAGCGAGTACCTGGATGCCGAGGTCTTCCGCGATGGCCAGATCCATCGGATCGGTTTCGAGCGCGGGCGCGTGACCAAGCCGCTGCATCTTGAGGGGGCCATCCCCGCGAGCGCGACACGGACCCGCGGCACGACCGTGACGTTCCGGCCCGATCCAACCATCTTCCCCGATACCACGTTTGACTCGGCAATCCTGAGTGCGCGATTGCGCGAGCTGTCGTTCCTCAATCCCGGCGTGACGCTGCGGCTGTCGGACGAGCGCGTGGGGAGCGATGGCCAGGTGCGGAGCGAATCGTTCCGCGCCAAGCATGGCCTGCTTGAGTATGTCGCGCATCTCATGACGGGCAAGACGCCCGTGGTCCAGTCGCTCTACTTCCGTCGCGAGGACGTGGCCCAGAGCATGGTGGCCGAGGTCGCGATGCAGTACCACGATGGGTACAACGAGTCGCTGCTTTCCTTCGCGAACAACATCAACAACGTCGATGGCGGCACGCACGCGCAGGGGTTCAAGGCCGCGCTGACGCGGGCGCTGAACTCGTACGCGCGCAAGGCGGGCATCATCAAGGACAAGGACCCGGTCCCGACGGGCGAGGACCTGCGCGAGGGGCTGATTGCGATCATCTCCGTCAAGCTTCCCAACCCGACGTTCAACAACCAGCCCAAGGAGAAGCTTCTCAATCCCGAGATCGAGGGCTTCGTGTCGATGTCGGTGGGGGAGGGTCTTGAGCGCTGGCTCGAGGAGCATCCGGCGGAGGCCAGGCGCCTGTGCCTGAAGGCTGTGGTCGCGGCCCAGGCGCGCGAGGCGGCGCGGAAGGCGCGCGAACTGACGCGCCGCAAGAGTGCGCTCGACAGCGGCTCGATGCCGCACAAGCTGCGAGACTGCAAGACGCGCGATGTTGATCGATCCGAGCTCTTCATCGTCGAGGGTGATTCGGCCGGTGGGTCTGCCACGGGCGGGCGCGATGTTGAGACGCAGGCGATCCTGCCGCTGCGGGGCAAGATCCTTAACGTTGAGAAGGCGCGGATCGATCGCATGCTGGCGTTCGAGGAGATCCGCACGCTGATTGCCGCGCTGCGCGTTGGGATCGGCGCGGAGATGGACCTGTCGAAGCTGCGCTATGGCAAGATCATCATCATGACCGACGCCGACGTGGACGGGAGCCACATCCGGACGCTGCTTTTGACGTTCTTCTTCCGGCAGATGCCCGAGCTGATCCGGCGCGGGCACATCTATATCGCGCAGCCGCCGCTGTACCAGCTCGCGAAGGTTGGCTCAAAGACCAAGAAGGGGACGTACGTCCTCTCGGCGAAGTTCCTGGACGATGCGCTGATGGACCTGGGGCTGGAGTCCAGCACGCTGATCGTGCGGGACCTGGTGCCAGCTGGAACGAATGGCTCGCCTGCGCCCGAGGCCAAGGAGTCGCGCCGCATTGAGGGGATCAGCGCGCGGCGCGTGGTCCATCTGCTGCGGCGCATGGCCGAGCTCGTGGAAATCTCGCAGCGCCGCGGCGTGCGATTCGTTGACCTCCTCACGGCGCGCCCGAGGGATCCCAGCGGCGAGAGGCACCTGCCCAGCCACCGGGTGACATGGCGCGGCGGCGCGGCGTTCGCGTGGAGCGAGGCCGAGGCGATGAGCATCGTCGCGGAGAAGAAGCTGCGCCTCGCGGATTGGACACGAACCGAGGCGGCCACGCCGAGCGCGGCCCCGGCGGCTGCGATCGATGCGACGGCGGGGACTGTTGCAGCGGTCATGCCTGTCACGCCTGTCACGCCTGTCATGCCTGCCATGCCTGTCGCGCCTGTTACGCCCGTCGCACCAGCCACCGGCCCCGAGGCCGTTGTGCGAGAGCTGCACGAGAACCGCGAGCTGGACAAGATCGCCAGCGAGCTGGCCTCGATGGGCCTGCCCGTGGATGCGCAGACCTACGCTGGCGCGCAGGGCGAGGCCGTGACGGGCGAGAAGATCCCGGCCCGCTTCGCATGGTTTACGACCAAGACCAAGGGCGGCAACAACGCCAAGACCGCCTCGTCGCAAGGGACGCATTTCGGCGCCGACGATGGCGAAGATGGGAGCGACGCGAGCGAAGTCGCGAGCGCGGAGGATGACAAGTCTGGCAAGGCCGCGGCCCGCACCTCGGGCCTGGTCGAAGCGCCCAACCTTCCCGCGATCCTCGAAGCGCTGCGCGACATCGGGCGGCGAGGCCTGGACATCAAGCGCTTCAAGGGGCTGGGCGAGATGGACGCGTCGCAGCTGTGGGAAACAACGATGGACCCAACCAAGCGCGTGCTCCTCAAAGTGACGTGGGACCTTGGCAGCCAGGCTGACAGCCTCTTCACGGTACTGATGGGCGAAGAGGTCGAGCCACGCCGCAGATTCATCGAGGATCATGCGCTTGAGGTGAAGAATCTGGATGTCTGAGGAAGAAGAAGGCACTGGGCACTGGGCACTAGGGGAAGGCGAGAGTGGTCGAGTGCCTTTGGTGGTTGGTTGATACTCGCTGAGTTGTTGGCTCATAGCTCTTTCGCACTTGGCTTTGATTCAACCGGTCCTGAGTATCTTCCTTCTCTCTCTCTCTCTCTCTCATCTGCGATGATCCGCTCTTCTTCGCTCTTTCGCGTTCGGCATTTCTCTCCCTGTTTTCGCTTTCTCGCCTTTCGTTTTCGCGCCTTCCGTTCTTCCTCCGTCGTAAACTCTCTTCTTCGCTTTCCTAGTGCCAAGTTCCTGGTGCCAAGTGCCTTTTCAACACATCCGCCTTACCGATGTTTCTCCTCGTGATGGGCTCCAGAACGAGCCTGGCGCGATCGCTACATCCGACAAGGCCGCGCTCTGCCGCTTGCTCTTTTCCAGCGGCGTCAACGAGGTTGAGGCGACGAGCTTTGTGAGTCCGAAGTGGGTGCCGCAGCTTGGTGATGCCGGCGAGCTGCTTGTCATGCTCGCAGCGCGAGAGGCCGAGGGTGCGGCGCCTGTGCGCCCGATGCTGAGCGTGCTGGTGCCGAACGAGAAGGGGATGGACCAGGCCATCGAGATC
>JBBQGR010000166.1:0-5949 GCA_038323185.1 Phycisphaerales bacterium
GCAGGGCTGCCTACTGCCAGAACCTTGGTGCGGGCGTGGTAGAACCCGCGGCGGCCGTCGGGACCGGCGAAGGTCCCAACCGCCGCGTCAGAGAGCTCAATGAGGATGGAGCCCGGGGCCGAGGCGGTGCCGCGAGAGTCAACGATGGCCGCAGCGTCGACGCGGAGGAAGCGCGGCGGCAAGGTGCCCGGACCCCCGCTGATTTCATGGCCCGCGTCCTGGTCCACCGATACACGCTCCGGGTTGGGTCTCTTCTCGAACCGGCTGCTGGCTTGGCGAGGGGGTCGGCTCGATGATGCTACTGGCTGGGGGCTAAGGCGACTGGCTAGGATAGTCGTTGGTACTGATGGTTCGAGCGTGCGTTGGATGGCTGGAGCGAGGACTGGATCGGCTTGGATTGATGTGGCTTAGAACGGTGTGACATAACCCTGGGCTTTGGCGGTCGCGTGCGGCCGCGGCACCGGGCCTCACGATGAACGATGCAGGAGCGATGGCGATGAAGAGCATTTGGACGATGGCAAAGCGTGGCGCCCGTGTGGCGTGTCTTATGGCGGGCGTCGCGACGATGGGCCTTGGCCTCACCGGCTGTATCGGCCAGAGCGAGTATGACCGCCTCGCGGAGCTCAACCGGAGCTTGACTGCTCGGAATGCCGAGCTTCAGCGCGAGCGCGACGAGTGCCGCAGCTCGCTTGATCTGATGCGTGGCAACATCGGCTCCTCGGCCGGAACGCTCGAGGACCTTCGGCGCCAGAACATTGACCTGCGTTCGCAGCTCGACAAGGCGATGGCGGACTATCGCTCGATGGGCGACCGCCTCTCGGGCATGCAGTTTGGTCCGCTGGACGCGGCGACCGACGAGGCGCTCAAGGCGCTCGTGGGCCAGTATCCGGGCCTGATGACCTACGACGCGGCCCGCGGCATGATCCGCTTCAACGCCGACCTGACCTTTGACTCCGGCTCCGACGTGGTCCGTCCGCAGGCCAAGGAGGCGCTGCAGAAGCTCTCGCAGATCCTGAACTCCCCCAGCGCGGGCCAGTACGACGTGATTGTCGAGGGCCACACCGACAGCCAGCGCATCTCGCGGGCGGCAACACTGAGCGAGCACAAGACCAACCGCCGCCTCTCGACCAACCGCGCCAACAGCGTGATCAACGAGATCGGCAACATGGGCGTGAACCAGCAGCGGCTGATGGCCGCGGGTTGGGGCGAGTTCCGTCCTTCGGTCCCCAACGCGCCCGGCGGCAACACGCCGCAGAACCGTCGTGTTGAAATCTACCTCGCCAAGTGGCAGGGTGCTGGAGCGCCGATGGGCGACACGGGCGGCGCAGAGATGGGCGGCAACCGGGCCCAGCCCAATCGCGATCTCCCGCCGCCCCGGGCGCCTGAGATGAACAAGTAAAAAGGCACTAGGTCCTGGGGTTGGAATAGAAACTACTGAAAAACCGGCGGCTGTTTGGCCGCCGGTTCTTTTTTTGAGGGAGGTTCTCCGGGGTAACTCGCTTCTCTGGGTGTGCTTGCGGGCTGCATGGTTCTTTGGTCGCAACGCCCACGCCCCTTGGCCGTATCACTTCTGACGGAGGCGGGTAGCCTCGCGCATCAGGACCTCCACGGAGAACGTAGTGGAAAAGCCGGGGATGGCGGTTGCGGATGAGCGGCGAAGCACCCACTCGGAGTCGGGTGCGTCGCTGCTGTTCGCTGATGCTCCCCCTCTGCAATCGGAAGTGGAGGATGCGTCGCTCGCGGCTGATGCGGAGGAGCTGGCGCTGATCCGGCAGGCGTCGGCCGCGATCTGTGGCGATGCCGATGCGGTACGGTGCTTATGGGCGGAGCATCGGCGCTGGGTCGCGGGTGTTCTGCTCGCGCACAAGCCAAAGTGGGCTGATCTCGACGACCTGCTGCAGGATGTCGCGATGACGCTGGTGCGGAAGATTCACGAGGTGCGTGATCCGAGCGCGGTGCGTCCTTGGCTGCGCACGGTCGCGATGAACGCGGCGTATCTCGCGGGGCGCAAGGGCCAGCGCAGCGCGGGCGTCGCGTCCCTCACGGGCGAGGATGGCTCGCTGCGATTCGAGCCGTCAACAAGGCCCGCCGAACCGGAAGAGAACGCTCGCACGGAAGGGGGCCGCCTGATGGCGCTCGCTGGCGAACTACCGGACGGCTATCGCGAGCCACTGCTGCTTAAGGCGATCCAGGGCCTCTCCTACCGGGAGATCGGGCGAATCCTGGGTCTTCCCGAGACCACGATCGAGACCCGCATCGCGCGCGGACGCCGCATGCTCCGAGAACTTGCGAGTAAAGAAGCCTGACGGACGGGAGCGGGACGCGCATCTCAGGGGTGTGCGCTGCGGCGAGAGGACGAACTTAACGCGGAGGCGCAGAGCGTCGGGAGAAGATGTTGGGGCGGCTGAGAAGATGGCCAAAGGCTCGAGTGTTCTCAGTGCCTTTGGTCTTCTCCTTCACTCTTCCGCTTGAACACTCTGTCACGCTGTCACCCTGTCATGCTGTCACGCTGCCGCTTCCATTCCGCCCCGGTCTCGAGTGCCTCACTTCCTCACCACCCATGAACACTGATCTTCGCGACATCTTGATTACCCGCGCCGTTGATGGCCGCGCTCGGCCTGAGGACTGGCACACCATCGAGACGCTGGCTCGCGAGGAGCCCGGCCTCTGGCGTGAGCTTGCTCTTGCGCAGCGTGATGATCGTGCGCTCTCGATGGCGGTGACCGCCGCGGCTGCGCGTGCGGACGGTGTTGCGGTTCCGGAGGCCGAGCTTGAGTTCGTGGCACATCACAACCCGCATGCGGTGGTTGTCCGTCGCACGCGTCTGGCCGCGACATGGGGCGGCTGGGCCGTCGCGGCACTGGTGGCGCTCGCGATGGTCTCGCGTCAGCAGGCTGGATCAGAGGGTGCGCTTGAGTCCAACCTCGCCAGCGTGCCCGGCGGCGGCGCGCTCGGGACCGCGACCGACGCACTCAACAACTATCTCGCGCTGGGCAAGAAGGACGGCACTGTTCTTGGCGAGATGCCCGACAAGCTCCTGGTCCGCACCACCAAGGTCGAGGGTGGCGAGGGCTACGAGGTGGTCTTCGTGCGGCAGATCGTCGAGCGCGCCCGCGTGCCCGGCCTCTACAAAGTCTCGAGCGACGAGGCGGGCAACGCCACGCCCGTTCGCATCGTCATCCCGCCGATTGAGACCGTTCCGACCGGTGACGACGGCCCGATGTAAACGCTCGACAAGCGAGCCCAACTGAGGGTTGAACCTCAGGCCTTGGAATCCGAACAAGTGAAGCGCTGCCAGCGTTGAAATATTCATCTAGCTCGTGGCTCAGGGGCGCGGCAGGCCGCACGCTTGATGGACTACTCGCAGTACCACTCCGTGGCTTGTACAGGGGATTTTGCAGGGGTTTGTGACCGCAAGCGATCCACTTGATCGCACGAGATCCCAAAGGGATTCTTCGGGAGACACTCATCATGGCGCGACTTTCACTCCGATCCTTCGTGAACCTACCACTTCGCTCCGCAGCGGCGCTCGCGCTGATCTGCGGCGCCGCACTCACCCTGGGCGCGCCCGTCGCGCTCGCGCAGGAGGATGTTGCAAAGAACGGGCGCGAGCTCGCGGGCGGGTTCGATCAGCCGCTCCAAGAGCTTGCCCTCGGCGGTGCCAACGTCACGATGCTCTTCTCCAAGCAGGAGGAAGGCCGCGCGTACGAGCTCAAGATAGAGGGGGGCAAGCTCACAGGCAAGGTTGATGGCGAGACCCTTCCGCCCGAGCGCGTTCGACGCACCGGCGACAAGGTCCAGCTCCTGGGCGACAACGGCGAAGTGCTGACGGAATTCGGCGTGGGCATGGGTGGCTTCGGCGACATGCAGCGGGACGGAACGTGGCGCTTCCAGAACCGTGGCCGCGGCCCCGGCGATCCGCTTGCGAACGCGCAGCGCGATCAGCGCCGTGAGGTAGAGCGTCAGGCCCGGGAGATAGAGCGCCTCGCACGCGTTCAGGTTCAGCCGCCGCCGGTCATGCTCGGCATCACCATGTCGGAGTGGGGCGAGGGCGCGGGCGTCGAGGTTGACTCGGTCGTCCTGGGCCTTCCCGCGAGCAAAGCGGGCGTGCGCGAGGGCGACGTGATCAAGTCTATCGCCGGGATCAAGGTCGGATCTCGTGAAGCACTCACGGAGGTGCTCCGGACCTTGAAGTCTGGCGACGCCGTGGAACTCGTCATCGTCCGCGACGACAAGGAAGAGACGCTCAATCTCACGCCCGAAGCGTTCGACCGCGGACGCCTGGGCTTTGGCAACTCGCCAGCCGCCGATCCGCTCGCCGAGCGTTTGGCCCAGCGCTGGGGCAACCAGGGTGAGGAGTGGTACGACGAGGCCGTGCAGCAGCTCCAAGAGTCCATGGGGGAGATCAAGGACAGCAAGGAGCTGAGCGAGGCCAAGGAGCACGCGAAGCAGGCGATGGAGCAGGCTCTCGCCGCCCTTAAGCAGGCGCGAGAGGCGATGGACGCCGGTTCCAGCCGATGGCTCCAGGTGGTGCCGGGTGGCGTGGTGCCGGGTGGCCAAGGTCAGACCCTGCTCCGCCCGCGCGAGGGAGGCGCAGGGCCGGATGTTCTGACGCTCCGGCGCGGCGATCCCTTCGCCCCCGGGGGCGGCCCGGACGTGTCGCGCCAGATGGAGCGGCTCGCTGAGCAGCTCGAACGCCTCAACCAGAGTCTTGACCGCATGGAAGCGCGCTTGCCGCAGCAAGGCACCAAGAAAGAGTAATCCGCGGCATCTGACGTGATGGTCCGCAGAGGTGTTCTCCTTTCCGAGCGAGCCGCGTTACCACCCCTGGCGCGGTTCGCTTTTTTTTCCAGGCGGCTGGTCATCGCATCTTGCGGAATCCCCGGCGTCAAACGCCCGATAGAATCTTGCATGACGACCACCCAAGGCATCGCGAACGAGAACCAGCTTGGCACTCCGGGCATCGCGGCCGTCCTCCCCGAGCGCGTTCGCGAGGTGCAGGACGCCTTCGCACGCCTCAAGGCCGAGATCCGCAAGGTCATCGTGGGCCAGGACGAGGTCGTTGATCAGATGCTGACCGCGATCTTCTGCCGCGGGCACGTCGTGGTGGTTGGTGTGCCGGGCCTGGCCAAGACGCTGCTGATCTCCACGATTTCGCGGAGCCTCTCGCTGGGCTTCTCGCGCGTGCAGTTCACGCCTGATCTGATGCCCGCCGACATCACCGGCACCGAGGTGATCCAGGAGGACAAGGCCTCGGGCACGCGCTCGCTGCGGTTTGTTCGCGGGCCGATCTTCGCCAACGTGATCCTCGCCGACGAGATCAATCGCACGCCTCCCAAGACGCAGGCCGCGCTCCTGGAAGCGATGCAGGAACGGCAGGTCACAGTCGGCGGCCAGAAGCACGAGCTTCCCAGCCCCTTCTTCGTCCTCGCGACGCAGAACCCAATCGAGCAGGAGGGCACGTACCCGCTGCCCGAGGCGCAGCTTGATCGCTTCATGTTCCAGATCAGCATCGGCTATCCCACGCTCAAGGAGGAGATGGAGATTGTCCGCCGCTCGTCGGCGCGAGCGCACGAGGCGGTATCGCCCGTTCTCGATGAGGCCGGCATCCTCCGCGTGCAAGAGGTGGTGCGGGGCATGCAGGTCGCGGACCATGTGATCGCGTATGCCCTGCGCCTGGTTCGTGCCACGCGCGTCAAGGAGTCGATGGACCTTGGCCTGCCGCGCGCTAAGAAAGTCGGCGAGTACGTGCAGTGGGGCGCTGGCCCACGCGCGAGCGAGTTCCTGATCCTGGGTGCCAAGTGCGCCGCGCTGCTCGACGGCTCGCCCCATGTCACGCCCGAGCACATCAAGAAGGCCGCAAAGCCCGTGCTGCGCCACCGCCTGATGCTCAACTTCAACGCCGAGGCCGATCAGGTCACCACAGACGACGTGATCACCGATCTCCTG
>JBBQGR010000167.1:0-5940 GCA_038323185.1 Phycisphaerales bacterium
GGCTGAAGGAACGCGATTGGAAATCGCGTAAACGGGCAACCGTTTCAGGGGTTCGAATCCCCTTCTCTCCGCTTCCGCGGGAGACCCGACGTTGTTCGGGTCTCCCGCTTCGTTTTTGCGGCAAGACTGCCGCAGAGTTGCGGAGATTTTGCGGGTCTTCAAGTGGTCGAATCCGAGGACCACGTTGGGAGAGCGACACGTGCCAGATTTCGCCACATTGGTCTCCGGAGCGCGATTTTGGGGGTGTCGAATCCTGAGCGACGGTCAATTCCGCGTCGGATTTGAGAGTTCGCAGGGGCAATCCTGATCCGCCGTTTCGCGGCAGAAATCACGGAGAGCTTCAGGAGCGGGCTGGAAGCGAAAGCCGTTCCGCTTGCTTGACCCAATCCAAGCGTCGTCCAGCATCGATCAGATCGTCGAGGGTGGTGCTGGATGGCAGCGTTCCAGTAAGGGCAGCACGGAGGATCTCGGGCGACAGGTGCGTCAGCGTGAGCAGGTGCTTTATCCGCGCGGGTGACAGGTTCACGCTGCGCGCGAGATGCTCGATCGGCTCGCGAGTCTTGAGCAGGCGCTCGTGCCAAGCGAAGGCCTGCCCGATGGCGTGCGAGAGGTGGACCTCGGTGGTCGGACGTCGACCGGGGAGAGACGGTGCGAAGACGCGATCCCGGGCGAGGATGATGCGGCGAGCATCAAGACGCTTGAGGTCAAGGTCGAGCGTGAGTTCGACCAGCTCACCGTTGATGCACACCTTGGGCTTTAGCTCTTCGAACGGACCCGAAGTTGCTTTCGAAGCGGTCGCGACGACTGAGGTGCCGTGGGCCGAGCTGGCGGCCGCATCGGGTCCGGCAGAATCCAGCTCGAATCTCCTCTGGTCCATTTCGATCTTGATCTGCAGCGGGCCCACAGTGACGCGATGGACGATGGTGCGGAGCACAGCGTCGATGGCGGCTTCGTCGCTGTCATCGAAGAGTGCGACACTCACAGACCCCGCGTACGTGCACACGACCGATCGGATCAGATCGTCGAGCAGCCGAGCGTTTACGGACTTGACGGGACAAGAGGCGTACCCGTGCTTGATGGCCCGCTGGCTGACGTAGTAGAAAATCAGCCGCCGAGGCACGGTCGGCCCGTGTGGATCCGCTTTGCGCGAAGCGGACGAGTCTTGGTCGTTCCCGACAGCGACTCCAGTCTTCGCGGTCACTACTCGCTTCTGGACACTGGTCGGGCTCATCGCGGCTCCCTCGCAGGTGAAGAGCCTTCCCTTGAGCAGATGGGTGTGATTCCACGAGGCGCGTTCAGCCCGTTGCACGTTCTGCATTGCCGCCTGCACGCGGTCCCAGAGATCGCGATCGATGATCGGTTGGTGAAGGCCGTCGAAGAGATCGGTCACCATCTCGACCCGGCCACCCGGACCCGTGACGGGGCGCGTGTGGGCCACTTTGCCAAGGTAGATCGGGTTGGTCAGGATGCGATGCAGCAGCGTCGTGCAGAAGGCCTTGCCGCCAAAGCTCCGCCCGCGTGAGCTGGTCCAGGCCTTGGTGCGATGACCAGCGGCGTTGAGCCGCTGCGCGAGTTGCACCAGAGAGCCGAGCTCAAGGTACCCGTTGAAGATCGAGCGCACGGTCGCGGCTTCGCTTGCCATGGTGACGAGTGTTCGCTCGGCATGCCCCGCTGCACCCGGCTCGGCCCTGCGATAGCCAATCGGGGGCTGGCCGGTCACGAAGACGCCGCGCCGGAAGGTCGCGGCGATCTTGTCGCGAATGCGCTCCCCCGCCACTTCTCGCTCAAACTGTGCGAACGACAGCAGCATGTTCAGCGTGAGCCGGCCCATCGAGGTGGTCGTGCTGAACTGCTGCGTGACCGAGACGAACGACACTCCGTGCTCATCAAAGAGCTGCATCAGGCGAGCAAAGTCGGTGAGTGATCGACTGAGCCGGTCAACCTTGTAGACAACGACCACATCGATGCGTCGAGCACGAATGTCGGCGATGATGCTCTGGAGCGCGGGGCGATCGGTGGTACCGCCCGAATAGCCGCCGTCGTCATAGGCAGTCTTGATCGCGACCCACCCCTGGCCCCTCTGAGAGGCGATGTAATCAAGGCCCGCCTGCCGCTGAGCGTCGAGAGAGTTGAAGGCCTGATCGAGCCCCTCCTCGCTGGACTTGCGGGTGTAGACAGCGCAGCGAAGCGTACGAACGGGGGCGGTCATGAGCTTCCCTCCTCGCTGGTGAGGCTTCTTCGGTTCGTCAGGCCGAAGAAGCGGGGCCCAGACCAGCGTGTCCCGGTGATGGCGCGAGCGATCTCGCTGAGCGTGCCGAAGACCTTCTGGCGATACTGAAATCGACCATCCTTCAGCACATGGACCTCGTGGCGCTCGTTTCCCCATACGCGGATGAGGCGGGTGGATGCTGGCATCGACGGTGCGGGCTCACGAGCAACCCGACGAGACTTGCGGCCACCGTCGGTCACAGCCACAGCCCCGCCGGGCTTGTCGCTTTCGATCTTCGCACCCCGGTTAACTCCGGCTCGCTGGGAGTTACGAACAGCCTGACCAAGAAGTCTCCGGGTGCGTGCGTCAAGCCCGCCGAGGTGGCGGGCCTGAACGCGCCAGGCCAGCTCGCGCAGCACCACGCGTTTCTGTGCTGGAGCCTCGCTGCGGCCCAGATGCTGACGCCAGAGGTCGCGAAGGCGGTCAAGGGAAAGGTGTGGCAGCGTGGTCAGATCGAGGCGTGCTCTGTGATTGGACGCGAACGCAGGGCGCGCGGACGTCTTCGTCATCGCGCGCTCCGAGCTGGCTTGGACGACGCCTGCTCGACGTTATGGATCGGCGATGCTGTAACTGCGGCGGGCTCAGATGGCGTTGCGGCGATCACCAGCGGGTCTGTGAAACGCTCGCGCGCTGACGCGCGGGCCTTCTTCTGGGCGCCCGCGCTAGTGCCGAATCGTCCCGGGCCTGACTTAATGAAGCGGGCGTCATCACCCTTGCGGGAAATCTCGCGGCTGATCGCGGCGTAAAGGGTTGCGGCGGGCGTCTTGCCACCTGGGCTTGTCCAGAGTGCCGCCGCGGCCATGCGGTTGATGAGGTCTGTGGCCGAGAGCCCTTGGCTGGCCTCTTTGCTCGAAAGTCCGCCGAGAATCTGGGCCGCTGCATCAAGGGTACTGAGGGGCTTGCTGGTTGTTCCTTCAACCGCTGCACCGAGTTGCCGCTTGTGCATCGGCTTCAAGGCTGACTTCGACTTAGCCGGCGCAGGTTGACGCTGGGTGGTCGCTGGCACCGCAACGCGCGCCTTCCGCTGAGGGCGGGAGGCGGGGGTGGTGGGCTTGGAGGGGGTAGAGGGGGTTGAGGGGGGCGTGGGGGTCGTGGGGGTCGAGGAGGATCTGGATGAAGTGGCAGACGCGGACGTGGGACGGTCAACGAGCGATGCGGACTTGGCCTTTGGCATGATCGAACTCCGGGCACCTCTGAGGCTCTGGACCGCCCGACGTGGGCGGTGGCCAGGGCGGCAAGGCTGTGTCCATGAGGGCCGGAGCATGCGCCAGAGGCAAGGCCGGTTGGCAGGAATCGGAGCAGATTGAGAGCGACGCTGGCAGTAATCCGCGGCTCCTCGCCCCGCATGGCCGGATGTGGGCGACATCCGTCCAGAAGGTCCTCGTGTTGGTCGGGATCGTGGGGGCTGTCTGGGTCAGAATGGCTCCATGGGGCGCGGCGTTCGACCTTGGGCGAGTGTGAGGTTTGATCGCTCGTGCCCTGCACCCGGGCCTACCAGCGCGGGTCGGGAAGCCGTCCGTACCCACCATTGGGTTGGAACTCCTCCGGCGGCCGACCGCCAAAGCGGCTGTCGTAGAAGACCTCGCCGGTAATGGCGCATGAAGTCGACCAGGCCTTGCGATCCTCCGTGACCTGTATCGCCATCTCCAGGGCGTCCGGCCCGTCGTCGTGCTTGCCCAGCGGGAACGAGCGGAGCTGGTCCATGAGCATCAGATGCCTGCGCGCGAAGACCAGCCGGCCCTGGCTGACCTCGGCCTCAAGGGCCGCGATGCGCTGCTGCTTCGCGGCCCGATTGGTGATTGGCGTGACGGGCATGCTCACGTGGAGTTCACGGGCTCTGCGACGCAGATTGTCAACCATCAGCTTTTGGAACTGGTTGGCCTCGATGCCGAAGTTGTTCAGCCGGTACAACTTGGCATACTCGAGAATCTTCTCGATCGTCTCATCGGGTGTCCTCCGCGCAAGGTCCGCGGCGAGGACATACTTGATGTCCGAGCGGAACGGCTTGAACAAGATCACAATGGCGCTGTAGTCCCCCCGGGTCGGGTTACCACCCAGGCTGGGATCGCAGGCACCGTAGAAGAAGCCGGCCCGCTCGCGTGCCGAGTGCTTGAGAGAGTCCAGCATCTTCTCGGGCGAGTCGAAGGTGTCGTCCCAGTAGGAGATGTTGGCCTTGGCGAAGAGGCAGTGCTCAGAGTCCAGCGGCTGATTCTGAAACTCCGCCGCGAAGGTTGACTCACCCTCGCGCAGGCGCGTCTTCATGAGCTCCAGGTAGCTGTAGGCCTGAGGCCAGAGGACCTTGACCCCGGCGGACATGACTGCTTCGTTGGCCTTCAGAAACTTGGCGGCAGCATCTGTACCGGTCTCGTTCTCATGCATGCACTGGGATCGCATGATCGCACCCCAGCGTTCCCAGAGGTCCGCGCGATCGCTGAATGTTTCCACGGCTTGATAGCGCATCGCCTTCCATCCCGGACTCTTGGCTGGATCAAGAAGGTTCGAGAGCAGCGAGTCGTGGTGGAAGACCGTGCCGACGACGATCACGTTGGTCTCGGGCGTGCCTGCCTTGAGCAGCGTGCTGTTGAACCAGTCTGAGAGCTTGCTGCGCTGCTCCTCGCTGGCCACCTGGAACTTGTCCTCAAGGTCGTCGGCCACGATGAGCGTGGGCCGGTCCTTTCCATGCCGGACGCCGCGGAGGTTCTGGCCTGCGGCATACGACATCAGGATGTGGTCGTTGGGAAGCAAGATCCCGTCACGGCGCCAAGGGGTAGGCCTGCGTGAAGGATGGAGCTCGGGAAAGTCTTCGAGCAAGATCACGTTGGATTCCAGCTGGCGTTTCACGTGCTCCAAGAGCTTTTTGGCCTGGTCGGCGGTGCCCGAAACCACGATGACCAGCGGCTCCTTCTGGCAGACGAGGGCCCACAGCACATATGCCAGCGTCACGACCGTGCTCTTGGCATGGCCTCGTGGAGCGGCTACCGCCAGGTGTGAGCCTCGCCGGGTGTGCATCGTCGCGAGCTCTGCGAAGAGCTCTTGGTGCATCCTTGAAAACGGCTTGTTGCAGAGGGTTGCGAGGTACACCTGAGCAAACGCCAAAGGGGATGCGTTTCCGAGTGCCCGGCGAGTCTTGCTAACTGCCGATGCGGCAATGGCCGCGTATTCAGGCCGAAGCGACATGGTCATCCTCCTCGTTGAGTGCCGCCAGAGCGCCCTGCGTGCTAACGATGTCCTTGACGCGTGAGGCCAGCGTGGCCCGCTCTACCACATGCTCGATCTCGGCCAGGTCAACACCACTTGAGGCTCCACCATCGACGAGCTTGAGCCGCTCGATCTCGGTCTGAAGGTCGGTGAGGCTCGGAAGCTCTCCGACATGGTGCGTGAGGTCTGCTTCGAGCCTCTGGGTGGCGGTGGGCAGGTAGCCGAGCTTCTGGAGCGAATTCACGAGGTCTCTTACGATCTGGAAGCAGCGGTGCTCCGCGTCGATCTTGATGGCCGAGTTGACCTCTCGCTCGCGTGCTGTTCGTCGGATCCGTTGCACCGTGAGCTCGGCCTCTGCCATCAGGCGACCAACCATCTGCTCGACCAGCCTTGGATCCTTCGGGACCGACAAGGCCGTGCGAATCGCGCGACGATCACGCTCGATGGTGCGGTCGGCCACCTGCAAAATCTGG
>JBBQGR010000168.1:0-5937 GCA_038323185.1 Phycisphaerales bacterium
GACATCCAGGTTGACTTCCTGATCAAGGCCACACAGGCCGATCGACGCACCGTCAGCCTCACCGCCCCGCGCCTGACGTTCACCAACGGCCAGATCGCCAACATCTACGTCGTGACGCAGGTCTCCTTCATCTCCGACCTCACGCCGGTCGTCAGCGAGTCGGCCGTCGGCTTCGACCCCGATCTGCAGGCCGTCTCCGAGGGCGTGGTCATGCTCGTCGAGGGCACGGTCTCCGCCGACCGCCGCTACGTCACCATGAACCTCGACGCCGCGGTCTCTCGCATCGACGGCTTCACGAACTCGCCCGTCACGGCAGTCGCCGGTGGCCAGCTCGTCAACTCCGCCGATACGCAGTCCTTCGTCCAGCAGCCCACCGTCACCGTGACGCGCGTCCAGACGACCGTCACCGTTCCCGACCAGGGCACCATCCTCCTCGGTGGCCAGCGCCTCGTCACCGAGGCCGAGGCCGAGTCCGGCGTGCCCGTCCTCTCCAAGATCCCGATCTTGAACCGCTTCTTCACCAACCGCGTCATCACCAAGAGCGAGCAGACCCTCCTCATCCTCGTCAAGCCCACCGTCCTCATCCAGAACGAGGAAGAAGAACGCAACTTCCCGGGCCTCACCGACTCGGTCCGCCTCCCCTTCGGCGGCGGATAAGCCAGCGGCCACCTCGGCCGCAAGTTCAATCCTCCGACAACGCTCGCAAAAACACGAGAACCCCGGGACGCGTCGTCCCGGGGTTCTTTCTTTTCCAGACGTCGATTCACGCTCGCGTGCGTGTCAATCACGCCACGCGCATCCGCGGCCAACACTCACCGCAACTGGGCCTTGACCACTTCCTTCACGGTCGACCGCACGCGAGTCGCGGCAGTCGTCACGCGTCGCTTCTCATCCTGCGAGACACCCTCGCTCGAAGCGAACACCACAAACCGCGGCGTTCCCACACTCTTCGAAGCCGGGGGCGAGATCCAGAGCACGATCTCGGCCGCCGCGGCGCCGCTCATCCGCTGCTGCGCGACGATCCACGCCTCGATCTTGCCCTTGGCCTCGGGGCTGTCGGTGGGCACCTGACCAAGGCTCATCCGCACCGACGCAAGAAGGTCGTTCTCCGCGTCCATTTCCTTGCGATCCGCCGCCCCCACTCCATCCGCGTCCGCCGCAGCGGGCAAACGCCGCTGATTCCCAGTGATCGCGAAGCCCTGCGACCGGAGCAGAGACTCAACCTGTGTGATCGCCGCCTCAGCCTCGGGCGTGCGCGGCGCGAGCACATCAGACACGATCAGCACGCGCGTCCCCGCAAATGCCGAAGCCTGCGCTGGCATCGGCAGCGTGGGCGGATTCGAAACGGTCGGAATCACAATCGCTGGCAACCCGCCCGCAATGGCGTCAAGCCTCGCCTGAGTGATCTCAACGGCGGCGTCGGCGCGGGCCGCGGCCGCTTCAACCGCAGCCTCCGCCGACGCTATCGCCCGCGCGATCGCCGCGCCGGTCTCTGTCTCCATCGGCTCAGCCCCGTTGATCTGAACCGCAAAGTCCGCCGCATCCTCGGGCGCGGCCGAGCGCGTCAGCGAGTTGGCAACAAGCGTCCCAAGTCCACCAAGCACAACAAGCACCGCGACACCCAGGCCCCAGTTGAGGCCCGCGGGCGTGCCGCCGCCGCGCCGTCCAGCCTGAAACGCCGCACGCCGCGCCGTCGCGGCAGCGCGGATCTCGGGCGCGGTGCGGCCACGGAATGCCGCCGTCGCGCGCGGATCGATCCACCTCGATGGCGACATCGGCTGCACAACAGCGTTCACAGGCACCGCTGGCGACGCCGCCGCCACGCGAGCCGGCGCTTCGCGCATCGCCTCACCACTCCACCAGTTCGTCACGCGGATCTTGGGCGTCTCTCGCGCAGGTGCGGCTACGCCGCCCATCGCCCGCGCCGCGGCAGCACCGACCGAACCAGCCCATGTCGTGGCTGCCGCGGCCGCCGCGCCAACGCCCGCTCCGATCGCGCCGACGCGCGACGCGCTCTGACGCGGGGGCGTGTCGCCAATCGACGAGTCGTCGCTGAGCCCGCTCATGCTCGGCAGGTCGATGGGCCTCATCGCGAACGGGTCCGGCGCTGAGAGGACCGCCGTGAGATCCGCGAGCATCAGCGCCGCGGAGTCGTACCGCTTGTCGTAGCTCGCCATCGCGCGCCGGATGATCCACTTGATCGCCTCCGGGCAGCGCTTGGTGACCTGCGACAGCTCACCGTGCGCGGGGAACGAGTCCTCGATCACGGAGTAGAGCACCGCGCCGACGCCATAGATGTCAAACCGCGTCCCATCAACCTCATGCACCTTGACGCCGCGCAGTGCAAGCCGCACCATCTCAGGATCGCGGAAGTACTCGGTGCCGTGCGTCGTCAGCGTCATCGCTGACCTCAGCGAAGAGACAAGACCAAAGTCCACGAGATGCGCCCGCCCATCGCGATGGTCGATGATGATGTTGTCGGGCTTGACATCCTTGTGCCAGAGCCCGCCCTTGTGATAGATCGAGAGCGTGTCCACCAGGTCCGAGACATACGCGACCGCGGCCCGGAGCGCCCGGGCATCGAGGCCGCCGGGCGCGCTCTCCGCGTGCAGGCGGCGCGTCGCCATCGAGAGCGAATCGCCGGGCACGTAGCGCATCACGTAGTGGAATCTTTCCTGCCCCATCTCGTGATCGAGGATCAGGCCAAGCCGCTTCGCCGCGTCAAGGCTCCGACTCTCACGCACGATCTGCGGCAGCGAACTCCCTTCCGTGAGCGAGAAGGCCTTGATCACCACGCGATCCACATCGGCAAATCCGTCGCGCGCGAGGATCGCGCGGCGGGTCGCGTCGGGCTCTGCGATGTAGAGCTTGGCACCGCTGCCGCCCGTGGGGAGCGAACCGATGATCGAGTATCCCTCGAACTGGCCCGCGCGCCCTCGCACCGGAATATCGGCGGTGGGCGCGCCAGCCATCACACCGGGCAGACGCCGCTCAAGACCCTCGGTCAGTCCGCCCAATCCAAAGAGCCTCAGCGGATGACCGATGACCGCGCGGTACAGGCACTTGCCCGCCGTCGTGATCTCATCCTGGATCGCGCGGCCATAGTGCGAGGCCGCGGAGAATCGCGCGATGACCAGCGAGAGCACCGCCATCGGGATGTAGACGACCATCAGCAGCAGGGCACCAACGAACCGCAGCAAGTCGCCAACCTCGCCACGCACGAAGCGGGCGATGTGCGCCAGCAAGCGCAAGCCCATGACAACGAAGCCAACGGAGATGACAATCGCGAGCACGAGTCCAATCGTGATGGCAATCGCAGCAATACCGGACCCGATGATTCCCATGCTTCACCTCGACCAGCGTGTGCTCAGGCCCGTCTCATCACCGCAATCGCTCCGCCTGATCCTCTCGCCACAGTTCCATCTGACGGAGATAGATCTCACCGATGGCCTCATCAAAGAGGGCATCGTCGCCAGCGTCACGGTCCTGTTTGGGAGAAAGGTCGATCCCCTTTCGCTGCGCTTCCTCACGCTCGTCGGGCGTGAAGCTGTAGAGCATGATCACCTCGGCCAGCCGCGCCCGCAGCATGTCGCGAACGCGGGCCAGCCGGCGGCTGACCGTCGGCTCGCTGATCCCAAGCGCATCCGCGACCTCGCGCCCGGGCTTCCCTTCCAGAACCCGCATCGAGAAGATCGAAAAGTCCGCGAACTCCGCCTCCTTTCCGACTGCCTTGATCGCCGCCTCGACCTTGGCCCCGAAGACCGCAGCCTCGTACCGCGAGTCTGCGGCCATCGCGTTTGACTCGAGCATCCAGCGCTCGTCGAGCTCCGCGGCCTTCTTGTTCCCGCCGCGTTTCTGGGCGTGGCGCCGATCCATCTCGTCACCCAGGACATGCTTGGCAATCGCAAGAAGCCATGTGGAGAATCGCGCCCCGCGCGTGGGGTCGAAGCGCTCGATGGACTCGGAGAGAGCGGCAAGGGTCTCCTGCGAGAGATCCTGCACCGTCTGCGACCCGATGCGGCCCTTGCCCCATTTGGTCAGCTGCGCCTGGACCACCGGCCCAAACGTCTCCCAGAGCTCGAACCACGCCCCCTGGTCGTTGGCACGAAGCCGCCCGATAAATCCCGTTGTGATCGGCGTCAGCATCGCGTTCAGAACCTCCATAGGGCCATCTCAGGACGAACTCGGCCGCCAGAGCCTCCCCACTCATTCGCACAACTGCCCTGAAGATTACACACCATGAGGAGGAGGCACTGGGGAATGGGCACTGGGCACCAAGGGCCGACGAAGGCGGATTGAAGAACGGATCGTCGCAATTTCTTGGGCGTTAAGTACAGAAAACCGGCAAAATATGTCGGCTCCACGATCGGGACGGTTCTGAGATTGCAAAATCTTTGGTTGATCCTGAAAGGCTTCGTGGCTGGCTCCCAACAAGGCTCCCGAACGCGCAAGCTCAGGGGAGTTCCGGGCCAGCGCGGGCGGGGCATCGTCGGCTTATCGGAGACTAATCATGGCCTTGTCCAAGTGCATCGTTCGCTACGCCGTGATCGCTGGGCTGGTTGGTGGAACTGCGGCCCTCGTCGCCGGCCCCGACCGCCTCTCGGCACTCTTCTCGCAGGCCCGGGGCAACATCAACGCTGCCATCGACTCGCAGATCGATGACCCCATCGCGCTGCGTCAGCAGATGAAGTCGCTCGCGGGGGAGTACCCCGAGCGCATCGCTGATGTGAAGGCCGACCTCGCCGAGCTTCGGCAGCAGACCGGCCAGCTCCAGCGCGAGCGCGAGGTCTCTGAGCGCGTCGTCTCGCTCGCCGAGGCCGACTTCGAGCAGATCAAGGGCCTCATCGAGCGCGGCGAGACCGCCGTCGCCCAGTCGCATGGTCAGGCCCAGACCGTTCGCGTCGTCTTCAACAACGAGCCCCTGGATCTCAAGGGCGCCTACAGCCGCGTGAGCCGCATCCAGCAGGTGCATGGTGCCTATACCACGCGCGTTGCAGACATCGACCGCGACATGGGCTATCTCCAGCAGCAGGAGCAGCGCCTGACCGCGCTCCTCGGCCAGCTCGAGACCGAGCACACCGAGTTCCAGACGCAGATGTGGGCGCTCGACCGCCAGGTTGATCAGATCTCACGCAACGACCGCCTCATCGATCTGATGGAAAAGCGCCAGACCACCATCGAGGACAACAGCCGCTATTCGGCCTCCAGCCTCGACCAGATCTCCGGCCGCTTCGCGGACATCCGCGCTCGCCAGGAGGCCAAGCTCGAAACGCTCGGCACCTCCACCGCGACCAACAACTACGAGGACCGCGCGAAGTTTGACCTCGATACGCGCAAGGCTTGGAACGGTGCCGGCGAGACCGCGCCCGCCGACGGCGCGGTCGGAGGTGGCCCGCGCGGCCTCTCGCCCCTTCCCACGATCAACCGCGGCGTTGGACTCGAGCTCCGTCCCTACAACGCCTCGCGCCCCGGCGTCATCGAGATCAGGCCCGAGTCGGGCGATCGCTCGCTCGACACGACGCGGCCACTCATGCAGCGGGGCGTCGAGCCCGATGCGCCGGCCGCGACCAAGTCGCCCGCGAGCCTCAAGCCGGTCGCGCCGATCCAGCCAATAGCGATGAAGCCCGCGTAAACGCACGGCTGGTACGGTTTAGATGGCAAGCCACTTCGTGGCGTGTGTATTCAAGTGCTACACAAAAAGGACGCCATGGAGTGGCGTTCCACCCAGGGCAATCAAGACCAAGGCCCGCGGCGATCTGCGCCGCGGGCCTCTTTGTTTCTGCACCACTTCACTTCATGGCACATCATGGCACGTCATGGCATGTCATGGCACGTCGTTCACCTTCGCATAACCACTGCGCGAGAGTGCTGGCTGCATGATGGCGGACATGGCCATCGCGGTTCCGTACGCCGCGGATCGCTCGAAGACGCGATCGT
>JBBQGR010000169.1:0-5936 GCA_038323185.1 Phycisphaerales bacterium
CTTGCGCAGCGCGTGCTCCATCTCGGGCGTGATGTGGTGCTCCATCCGTTCCGAAGGATCATGCACGTGGTCCATCGCCAGCTTCAACCGCTCGCAGAGGAAGGCCTCCCAGAGTCGGTGCGACCGGATGATGCGAGCGGCCTCCGCACCACCGGCGAGAGTCAGGATCGGGCCGCCGGGCCCGACTTCGATGAGCCCGCGCACGCGAAGCTGGTGCCTCGCGACGCTCGCGCGCCAGTGCGGCGGGAGCACGTGGCGAGCACGCGCCTTGATCGATCCCAGCCGCGCCGCCTCACTCGCGCGGAAGAGATCGCCGAGTAGATCCTCTCGCTCGATCTTCAGCGAGAGGCTCAGGCGGCGAACCGCCGACGGAATGATCCCGTATCGCGGCGCGAGGAGCGCGGCGAGCGCGAACTGCGCGCCCGCCACCACAGACATCATCCCCGCGATGTTCGTATCGAAGTAGAGCGCGAGCAGGTGGCCGACGACCGCGCACACCGCCGCGAGGATTGCCGCCAGCGGCACCATCCGCGCCAGCCGATCCGTCAGCAGGTGTGCCGTCGCGCCCGGCGCGACGAGCATCGCGACCACAAGGATTGATCCGACCGACTCAAAGCTCGCGACCGTCGTCGTCGCGACCGCGCCCATCAGCCCATAGTGAACCAGACCCGCGGAGATGCCCATCGCCGTCGCGAGGGCCGGATCAAAGCACACAAGCTTGATCTCCTTCCAGAAGACCACCGTCAGCGTCGCGTTGAACACGAGCACCACGCTGAGCGCTACCAGCGCGCGGGGCAGCACAAAGCCCAGCACCGTCGTCGTGTCCAGCGCCGCCGCCTCGAGCAGCCCATACAGCACGCACCCCGGATCAAGGTCCACGCTGCGCGCGCCAAGCGTGATCAGCAGCACGCCGAGCGCAAAGAACGAGGAGAAGACCACGCCCATCGACGCGTCCTCGGGCACGCGCGCATGGCGCGAGAGCCACGACGACACGACCGCAGTGAGCAATCCGAACGCCGCGGCCCCGATCAGCATGGGCCAGAGGTCGCGCGTGCCGGTGATGAGGAACGCCATCGCGAGGCCCGGCAACACCGCGTGCGAGATCGCATCGCCGAGCATCGACATACGCCGAAGCACCAGAAAGCAGCCGGGAATTGCGCACGCAACAGCACAGACGACGGCGGTCGCCATGACCCAGGCGTCGGAGGAGGAGAAGGGGATGATCGCGAGTGAGTACATGCTGGAGGCTGGTGCGTTGGGGATGGCTGCGTGGTCGAGTGCTTCAGTGGTTAAGTTGTCACGCACGTCGTTGCGTTGTGGTTCATTCCTTCTTGTGTCATCCCAGCGCGCCTGCCTTGTCGAAGGGCGAGATCGCGTGCGGCGATGGCGGCACTGGCTTTGGGTGTCTTCCGAGTTCCGCAAGGCGTGCCTCGAGCTGAGTAAGTAGTTCCGGCGGCAGGACATGCTCGATCGCGTCGGCATCACGATCCACGTGATCGGGCGCAATTGCCGCTTGTTCGATGAGGAAGAGCTCCCAGAGCCGATGGCGTCGCACGATCCCCGCCGCGGCGGCCGCGCCCGACGCGGTGAGCGTGATAGTGCCGCTTCCGGGCTCGATCAACCCGAGCCGCCTCGCCCGCGCAATAGCGCCCGACAACTGCGACGCCGTCCAGGATCGCTTGAGTGCGAGCTCGCCCTCGCGCCCGTTGCTCTGGCTCATCGCCGCGGCCTCGTCGAGCTCATAGAGCGCCCGCAGCAGATTCTCGAGCAGGATGCGGCGCCTGAGCGTGCGAGCCCGATGCCACGACGCGATCAGGCCCCGCCGCGGCGCCGCGAGCATCGAGAGCGTGAACATCGCCGCCGCCGCGAGCGCGATGACGGGACCCGCCGACACTCCCTCGGCCAGCGCACTCACGCCCGTGCCCACAACCCCGCTGGCAGCGCCGACAAGGCCCGCGATAATGAGCATGACGCTGAGTGACTCCGTCCAGAACCGGGCGGCCGCCGCGGGAATCACGAGCAGCGCCACCATCAGCACCACGCCCACTGCTGGCAGCCCGATCACCGTGACAACACAGATCAGGAGCATGAGTGCAAGGTCCATCGCGCCCACCGGCCGCCCGATCCCCGCGGCGAAGGTGCGATCAAACGCCAGCAGCTTCAGCTCCTTGAAGAAGGCAAGCACGATCAGCACCACCACAAGCCCGACACTGGCAATCAGCATCGCATCGGCCCGCACCATGCTCGCGGCCTTGCCAAAGAGGAAACTATCAAGCCCCGCGCGGTTACCGCCGCCCGGATCGGCCATGATCCGCTGGCTCATCACGATGCCCAGCCCGAAGAACGCGGTAAGCACGATGGCGATCGCCGCATCGGCCTTCACGCGCGTGGCGCTCTGGATCGCCGAAATGCACACAACCGCGAGCGCGCCAAAGACGAGCGCACCAAGCAGGAACGCTGGCATCGACCGATCGCCCACCACAAGAAATGCGGCACACACGCCCGGCAACGCCGAGTGCGCCACCGCATCACCCAAGAGCGCCCGGCGGCGCAGCACGGCAAAGCACCCGACAACCCCGGCTGAAAGTCCGAGCGCCGCGGCCCCGAAGAGCACGGTCCGCGTGTTCGAATCCTGCAGCGTGATAAGTCGAAGAAGATCGTCCATGGGAAAAGAAGGCACTAGGGACTGGGCACGGGCAGAGAGGGAGTGATCAAGTGATCAAGTGGTCAACTGGTGGAGCGGTTAAGTCATGAAGCTTTGGAGCGGTTGCGTGATTGCTGCACTTGGCTGCGGTCTTCTGTTTCACTCGACCACTTTGCCACTCGACCACTTTTCTTACCTTCGTGCCCCTGCTTGGCACCCGTCGTGAAGTCCTTCTCACCCACCCGCGCGTCGCACCGCCTCCGCCGCCTGATCCAGGAGTGTGAGCCTGCCGCCGTACGTTCGTTGCAGGTTCTCCGGCGTGAAGGCCGTCGCCACCGGCCCCGTCGCCACCAGGTGCATGTTCAGCATCACCACGTGGTCGAAGTACTCCGGCACCGTCTGCAGATCATGGTGCACCGCGACAACCGTGCGTCCCTGATCTCGCAGCGACCGCAGCACATCCACGATCGCGCGCTCCGTCGAAGCGTCAACGCCAGCGAAGGGCTCGTCCATCAGGTAGAGCATCGCGTCCTGCGCCAGCGCTCGCGCGAGAAACACGCGCTGCTGCTGACCCCCCGAGAGCTGGCTGATCTGCCGATCCGTGAAGGCATCCATCCCTACGCGCGCCAGCGCGCTCGCCGTTGCCTCCCGGTCCGCGCGGCCGGGCCGCCGGAACCACCCGAGCCTGCCGTACCGACCCATCGCCACCACGCCCTTGGCATCGATGGGAAAATCCCAGTCCACACTCTCCCGCTGCGGCACATATCCAACGAGCTGGCGCGCCTCGGCCAGCGACCGACCAAAGATCTCAACGCCTCCGCTCGCGGGCGTCACCAGCCCCAGGATCGCCTTCAGCAGCGTGCTCTTGCCAGCACCGTTCGGCCCCACCACCGCGATCAGCTTTCGCGCCGGCATCAGCAGATCCACATCCCACAGCACCGGCTTGCGGTGGTACGCCACGGTCAGGTCATGCACCTCGATGGCAACCTCGCCGATCGGCTCGCCCGAAGCGACACCCGGCCCGGCACCCTCCCGCTCGCCCGAAGCCGGTGCCCTTCGCGTCAGGTTGCTGGAGTCAATCGTCATGCAATGGTCTCGCGGCCGTCGGTTGCTCTGTCCTTCGCCTTCCCCTAGTGCCCAGTCCCCAGCGCCTTCCCTCTTCACCTCAGCGCCCCCGCGATCGCATCTACATTGTGCCGCACCATCCCGATGTACGTTCCCTCGGCCGTCCCCGCCGCGCCCATTGCGTCGCTGAAGAGCTCGCCGCCGATCCTGAGGCTGTGTCCACGCGACGCCGCACCCTCGATCAGAGCCTCGATTGTCTTCCGCGGCACGCTGCTCTCCACAAACACCGCTGGCACCTTCCGCGCCACCAGATCATCCACCAGCGTGTTGATGTCCTTCAGGCTCGCCTCCGCCTCTGTCGAGATCCCCTGGATCCCGCGCACCTCGATGCCATACGCACGCCCGAAGTACCCGAACGCGTCGTGCGCCGTCACCAGCAGCCGTTTGGCCTCAGGAATCGCCGCGACCTTGGTCCGCACCTCCGCATCCAGCGCCCGCATCTCCTCCAAATACGCCGCGGCGTTCGCCGTGTACATGTCCTTCCCCGCAGGATCCAGCGCAATCAGCGCATCGCGGATGCGCTCCGCCGCGAGCATCCAGAGCGAGACGTCGAACCAGATGTGCGGATCGGCATGCTCGTGCGCACCAGCGGGATGCATGAGCCGCTCCTCAGGGATGCGCTCGCTCACGGCAACCACAGGCTTGGTCGCCGCGAGCCGCACGAGCACGTCGGTCATCTTCCCCTCGAGCAGCAGGCCGTTATACAGCACAAGGTCCGCGCCCGTCAGCGTGCGAATGTCGCCGGGACTTGCCTTGTAGAGATGCGGATCCACGCCCGCGCCCATCAGGCTCCTGACTCGCACGCGCTCGCCGCCCACGCGCGCCGCGACATCCGCGATCATGCCGATGGTGGCGACCACGTCCGCGGGATTGTCCTTTGAGTACGCCGCGCCGGGCCCGCCACTCGATGCCGGCCCGCACGAAGTCGCCACCACTCCAAGCAGCACCGCCACCAGCAGATGCGCGAAGTGCAAGGCAGGCCGCAGCACCGTTCCAACCGCAGAAGAGTGCATTGTCGCTCCAGGCCAGAAGGCATTCGTTCCTCATCACGCCGCTGAGATGTGGCGCGCCCACCAAAGTGTAGCCACGGCTACATCGTTGGGCCATTGCTCCAACTTGTCAACCCTTCAACACTTTCGTAGTATTCCTTCTGGAATGACCCCTCCCAGTCCCCCAACCCCCCGCCCAGCGAAACGCGCCCACGCGCCCCCGCGCAAGCCCGCAAGCCGCCCCACGCCCCAATCCTCCCCGACCCAAGAGGCCGCCCTGCGCTATCAGGAAGTCCGGCGCGCCCACGCCACCGAGATCGCAGAGGACTACGTCGAAGCCATCGCCGACCTCATCACTTCCAGCGGCGAGGCCCGCGTCACCGATCTCGCCCGGCGCCTGGGCGTCTCCCACGTCACCGTCGTCCGGACCATCGCGCGCCTGGCCGATGAGGACCTCGTCACCGCACGCCCCTACCGCTCCATCTTCCTCACCGACGCTGGCAAGGCCCTCGCCCAGCGATCCCGCGAGCGCCACGAGATCGTCGTCCGCTTCCTCGAAGCCCTGGGAGTTCCAGGCGACATCGCGGCCCTCGACGCCGAAGGCATCGAGCACCACGTCTCCAGCAAGACCCTCGCCGCGTTCGAGCGCTACCTCCGCCGCAAGTGAGTCGAGCTGGCACGCGGGGTCAAAACCCTCGCCCCTTGCCCAATCCTCAATTCCCAAGTACTGTGTCCGGATTGGGCCTCTTCGCCCTCTCGCACCACTGGACACAGACATGGCCACCCCGACCGACTCTCCACTTCCCGTGGCCAGCATCCCCGCCATCCCCGCCTCCCCCGCCCCCGCCATCCCCGTCCTCCATCCCGACGCCACGCCCGAAGAAAAGGACGCGCACTGGCTGCGATACGTCTATCAGGGCGGCCGCATGCCGCAGCTCACGCTGCGCGCCGTCCTCATGGGCGGCATCCTCGGCATGGCCATGTCCGCCTCCAACCTCTACACCACACTCTCCATCGGCTGGGCCTTCGGCGTTGCCATCACCGCCTGCGTCCTTTCCTTCGTCGCATGGAACATCTTCCGCTTCCTCTCCGGCACCGTTCTTGCCCTCATCGCGGCCGTCATGGGCGGCCTCGCGATGATCCTCTCGGGCTCACTCCTCCTCATCACCAAGCAGCTC
>JBBQGR010000170.1:0-5899 GCA_038323185.1 Phycisphaerales bacterium
CTTGTGCGCGCGGGGGAGTACGGCCAGGCCCGCGACCGCGTGGCCGCGAACTCGCCCCGGAGCACCGATGATCGCTCGTACATGCTCTCACGCATGCGCCTCGTCACGCTCGCGCTCGCGGATGGCGCGGGGCAGAGCGTCGAGGGTGATGTGGACCTGCTCTACGACAACCTTCGCACGCAGGGTATCAACGCGGACCGGACACTCTCGACGTTCCTGATCGGCGAGGGCGGCTCCAGAATCTACAAGGGCGATCCGTTCGAGCAGGCCATGGCGTACCACTACGTCGGGCTCTTTGATGGCATGCGTGGCGACTGGGGCAGCACGCGCGCCGCCTCGACCAACTCGCTCTTCCTACTGCGCGACTTCTCGAAGACGCTGCAGGCCACGGGCAAGCAAGGCGCATCAACCACGCGCCGAGGCGGGGCGCGCGGCATGAACGAGAATCGGATCGCGGCTCTTGGCCAGCGTGAGAGCCAGGAGGCGCTCATCGCGGCCGCCGCGGGGTCGGGCTCGGACTTTGACTACACCACGACGGCCTCGGACTTCGAACTCGGGTATGTGATGCGAGCCATCGCCGCGTTCCAGATCCAGGAGCGTGAGGATGCACAGGAAGCACTCGCTACGCTGCGCCAGGTAGCCCCGCGCCTGTCCGGTCTGGCTGACCAGATCGCCTCGGGCAGCTACAACACGGTGCTCGTGGTTGACTATGGATCTGGGCCCGAAAAGATCGCGACCGGTCCAAGCAACGCCATCGCCACGCACCGGCCACTGACACCCAGCACGGACCAACCCCTCTCGGTAAACGTCGGCGGCGGTGGATGGGGCTCGTTTCCCGTCGTCACGGATGTCAATCGCATCGCGCAGAGCCTCAAGTGGGCCAACCTCGAAGAGATGCGGCTTGCCAAGGGCTTCATCGGCGACGCGCTCATGATCGGCGGAACGGTGGTCGCCGTGAGTTCGGATGATGATGAGGCCCAGCTCGCGGGCGTCGCGGCGATCCTCGCGGGACTCATTGTGAAGGCCACTTCCCAGGCCGACACGCGCCAGAACGACGCACTCCCCCAGCGCGTGTACGTCGCGCTCCTCAACCTGCCCGTTGGCCAGACGTCGCGTGTGGAACTCGCAGTCCCGGGCTCAACGGGCGGACGCATGGTGCTGTCGTACTTCCCGGGGCCGGAGCGATCGGGGCGTGCTCAGCTGCGGTACGTACGTTTGCCCGGGTCAACGCCACAGTGGGCCACCGGCGGCAGTGTGCTGTACAACAGCGACGCGACGGGTAAGGTCGTTGAGCCAAACTATCCGTACATCCTCGGCGGGCGCGACGTGCGGACACCGTCTTGGGAAGTGCTCCGCTCGTACCACGAGTCGGGATACCTGCGCGAGATTACGAGCGTCAACGACCTGATCGACCTTTACAAGGACGAGGGCATCCGGCTCGTGGGCATCGATACCGACCAGCGCTTCGGACGCCACATTCTTGAAGGCGGCAACGCGCTCTACACACCCGACGCCGCGAGCGCCGGCTTCGTCCGCCTCTACAGCATTGATCGCACCCCATACCAGGCGAGGGGAGAGAAGACACGAGCACTTCAAGAGCGCCTGCGCGCGGCGCCGGGCCCCACCACTTCCGCAGCACCCGCGCCTCTCAAATGAACCCGGCGCGCGTGTGTGCGTCTGACTCAGCACGAGCACACCCTTGCACATCAACACCGTTAGCGAGCAACGCAAGCAGTGAACTCAAGCCAAGTAGCAAGCTTCCTCGCCACAAGCACACCAAGCCAACCACGGAGAAGACCTATGAAGATTGCACGCAGCACACACCAGCTCATCACAACCATCGCACTCACCGGCACGCTCGGAGCGGGGCTCCTCGTCGGCCTCTCGGGGTGCAACAGCGACACGGTCAAGGCACCGCTGGGATCACGCCCCGACCAGCTTCCAGCGAACCAGTATCCCAAGATCAACATCGTGGACGACAACTTCAAGCTCCAGAACTTCCTTGTAATTGACGGCGGCTCGATCGTCGCCATCGGCCCTATGGACGGCAAGCCCCTGAAGGTCACGGTCCCCGTCCGATCCACCGCCGACAACCGCATGCGTTTGCAGTACCAGTTCTACTGGCGCGACAGCAACGGCGTGACGATCGGCCAGTCCGGCTGGCGCCGCTTTGAGGTCGAGCCGCGGACGCAGTTCCAGGCATCGGCCAACGCCATCACGCAAGACGCCGTCGATTGGCGCCTCGAGATCCGCTCGGCCCGATGAGAGACCTGACAGTCGTGGCACGGTGGCAGCGAGTACTTGCCGCAAGACCGCGACGGTCATCAGCGCAGTTCCCGCACCAAGTCGCACGAGTTGCAGCACCAATCGCCCCACCCGGGGCGATCTTTGTTTGGTGGCGCACTGAGGGTCAACCCGCGGTCACATACGGCCGATAGTCCACACGCTCGACATGTTGAGGTGCTGCCATGGCCACTCCGCCCGCCGACTCGCACAATCCGGGCGACCGATCCGACGAGGGCACCACGCCTCGAGACGCAGCGCGCGCGGTCCTCACGCTCTTTGCGGAGTTGCCAACGCGGCTGCGCGAGCTCGAGGCTGGCATCGACCGCGAGCGCCTCGACGGAGTGCGTGATGTCGCACGCCTCGTCAAAGAAACTCTGCACGACAACACAAGCCCCGAGCTCAAGGCCGCAGCGAGAGAGATCCTCGGCACGCTGGATGCCAGCCGCGCGCTCGCGCCTCTCCGCGCTGAGCTCGCGCCGCTCATTGCCCTCTGCCGTCAGGCGATGGAGAAGCACTCGCACGACCCAAAGCCCAAGGCAGATCCCGAGAGCGAGCCCAAGGAGCCCAAGGCGTGAGCTGGTGGAACCCTCCCACACCCGGCGATCTGACGATGCCCCCCTCGGTTCTGGTGGTCGATGCGCACTCGGGCCTCTCAGATAGGCTCCGGGCCGCGATGGCCGCAGATGGTGTTGAGTTCTTTGAGGTCGCGGCGGGGCTTGACCCACTCGCGACCGTCCGCGCGTGCGTGCCCAGCGTCGTGCTCCTCGATCTTGATGTTCCCGGCGCGATGGCGCTCCTGCGACGCATCAAGGACGATCCGCAGGTCGGGCAGACTCCCGTTCTCGCGCTCGCGGCCGGATCAGGAAGCGAGGACAAGCTCGCGGCGTTTGATCTCGGTGCCGCGGACTGCCTGGCCAAGCCATTCGAACTGATGGAGCTTCGTGCGCGGCTTCGGGCCACATTGCGGGTCCATGACCTGCTCCGCATGCTCTCGCACCGCGCCCACCTCGACGGCCTGACTGGCCTCTGGAATCGAACCCACTTTGACGAACGCTGGGGCGAGGAGCACGCGCGCGCAGCCCGCTCTGGCCACGCGCTCTCCCTCGCGATGATCGACATTGATCGCTTCAAGCTCATCAACGACAACCATGGCCATCCCGTGGGCGATGTCGTGCTGCGCGGCGTGTCGGCGTGCCTCCAGCGGGCGCTGCGCCAGACCGACCTCTGCTGCCGCTTTGGTGGCGAAGAGTTCTCCGTCATCATGCCCGATACCGCGCCCGCCGAAGCGGCGTTTGTCGCGGACCGCCTGCGCGCGGCCATCGAACTTCTCGCCTGGTCGGGGCTTGGAAAACTTCGGACCACGGTCTCGATCGGCATCGCGGGCCTGCGCGCCGGCCACCGCGGCCTACCCGCACAAGGCTGGATCGACCAGGCCGACCGCGCGCTCTACGCCGCGAAGCAGAACGGGCGAAACCGCATCGAGCTCGCCGATGTCGGGCAGGATCGCGCCAAGCTCGCGGGCTGAGGCAAGTTAGAAGGCGAAGAGCAATCCCGCGTAGACCATCACGCCATCGCGCCCGGGGTTCTCGTCATCACCATTGAAGTCCGCGTTGGAGATGTGGTGCCAGCAGGCGCCGGCCTGCAGCCGTGTGGCCTCGGTGATCCGCGCCGTGAATCCCGCTCCAACCCGCGGCACGAAGTTCATAGCCGAACTCTCCGCCGGAACATCGTCGCCCGAGAAGAGGATGCCGACGCCGCCATCAACGAAGACGGTCCACGCGCCGGTGTTGACGAAGTGGTAGCGAAGGATGCCGCTGACACTCGCGCCGCCGGTGGAGCCCTCGTCATCAACGCCCGCGCTGTCGTTGTGGAGCGAGAGGTACCAGCCAGCCAGCTCGCCCGTCAGCTCGAAGTCTGCCGCGAGGAAGTGCGAGATCGTGACATAACCCTTCCCATCGACATCACCAAAGCCAAAGGCCGCGCCACCACCCACGCCCCACCATGTGGATCCGCTGCTGCCAAAGGCGACATTGCCGCCCGAGAGCTTCGTCAGATCCTCGTTCGAAGCGGCCTCGGCGGGCTGGGCCGGCACACTCAGATCAGTGGCGGGCTGGCCCATCACGACCGGCGCATCCACAAGCTGCGGCGAAACATCGCCGCTCGCCAAAGCGTTTCCCCCCGCGAGCGCCAGCACTGCGAGGCCGAGCAAGGGGTGGCTGATCTGAAGCGTGACCGAGAGCTTTGTTGGGAAGAGAGTGTCCAGCGTTCGCATCCTGATGTCCTCGTTCTGATCCGCGTCCAGTCTGTTGCTCTCAATTCGCTCTGATCGTCGCTCAACAGATCTCCAGCCGACGGATCAGCGGCCGCAGTCGGCTCGCATTCCAACCGCGGCAGCATGGCCGATAGATTAGCCGTTCACAACAGGGACCGCGCAGAATGAACGACACCAGCCGACAGCACAACCCCGCCGACCAACCGACCCAGCCCGCGTTGATCGAGGACCGCCTGCGCGGCATCGAGGAGTCCCTGGCCTTTGCGCAGCGCGAGTCCGACGAGGCGCTCTCGCAGATCATCGCGGTCGATGCCCGCATGCGCGAGCTGGTCAAGCGTTTGGCCAAGGTCGAAGCCGCGCTCTCGCGTCTGGCCGAGCACGACCAGGCCGCGAGCGGCGAGCAGGAGTCACCAGAACCCGAATCGCCCGGCATCGAGCCCTGAGCGCGAGCCCCTCACTCTGCCGGAACCAGCATCGGCTGGCCCAGCTTCTGACCGATCGTCCGCATCGGCCCCTCGCCCCAGACGCTCGTTCCGATCCGGCCATCCATGTTGGTAAGGAAGATCGTGTCCGAGTCCGGGGCGAGTCGGCGCTGGGGCGTGAATGCCTCGCCGCCGGTGTAGACCGCACGCTGCGTCAGACGCACACCATCCACACGCCCCTTGAAGAACGATGTGGGCTTGCCGTTGCCACCCACATCAGCTCCGACGACGAGCGGGAGGTTGTTGGTCTTGCGTTTGCCCTTGCCCGGCGTGCTGCCCGCGGGCTTTCCATCCACGTAGATCGTCACGTTCTCACCATCAAAGACACCCGCGACGTGGTGCCAGACTCCCGGCGTCAGCATGCCGCGCTCGCCTTGGGCCGATGTGTACTTGTCGCCCAGGAACACCGAGAACTCAGGACGCCCATCGCTCACGAAGATGCCGTAGTCCGAAGACTCGGTCTTGCAGATCAGGCCGGTCCGATTCCCGAACTCTTCGCCCCGTAGCCAGCACTCGAGCGTGAAAGGCCCATCGGGGAGCTTGAACGAGCCGCTCGGGATCGCCATCGCATCGTCCACACCGTCAAAGGCCAGCGCGAGATCAACCACCGGGACCGCGGGGGCTGGCACCTTCGAGAGATCGAGCTCAATCGCGTCGCGACGCTCCGGGAGCGCGTAGCGGTGGCCCGGCATCAGCACATCCTGATTGACCACAAGCTCCGCGGGCTGGAGCCACGCGTCGGCGCTCGCGCCGGGCCGCTCAACCCTGAACTCCATCGAGAGCGTCGATCCCGGCTCGATGCGACCATGGTTGTGATCGGGCGAGAAGACCCATCGCGAATCGCCCGACTCAGGCGCGA